>NZ_CCXR01000001.1:600000-760000 GCF_000821085.1 Bacillus sp. B-jedd | reverse complement strand
GGTATTTGCCTGGCTGGCCCTTTCCTGGTAAATAGGGCGAAGGATATCTTCCATTGTCTTTCCTCCATCTTATAGATTGCGTCCCACAGGTCATTAAAACAGTAAGGGACTTTTTTATATGAATCGTGCTATCTAAATTTACTTTAATGTCAGCAAGCCGAAACTTTACCCACAATATCTCACCTCTATAGTTTCGACAATATCTTCTTTTTTTCCTTCCTCTTGCCGCAAGCATTTTTTTCTTCATTGTAATATATCCTAGCTCCCCCATTTCCCGGAGGTATGATATAGTTAGGAATCGGGAGGGAATTGCATGGGTAAGTATTCAAGTAAAATAAATAAAATCCGTACATTCGCGCTTAGCCTTATTTTTATCGGTTTTATCATTATGTATGGCGGCATTTTTTTCCGGAACTCACCTTTATTGATGACCATCTTTATGCTGGTTGGATTTTTATTCATTATCGCAAGCACCGTAGTTTATTTCTGGATAGGCATGCTTTCTACTAAAACCATTCAGGTCGTCTGCCCTGGCTGCGGAAGGCATACAAAGATGCTGGGCCGGGTCGATATGTGTATGTATTGCCGTGAGCCGCTTACACTTGATCCTGAACTTGAAGGAAAAGAATTCGATGAATCCTATAATAAAAAGAAAATAAAGTGAACCTCTACCAACAGAGGTTAACCCCCATTAAGAATGGGATAAGAAAAAAACGCCTGGGATTAAATATCCCCGGCGTTTTTCTTTGTCATATTGACTTTTTAAATAAGATCAATGCGTTTCTTTCGAAGAGCATTCCGGGCACTCGCCGTAGATTTCCATTCTATGGTGGGCCACTTTAAAGCCGGTTACGTGAGAAGCGAGATGTTCAACTTCATCCAGTCCCGGATAGTAAAAGTCTACAATCTTGTTGCACTTTTCGCAGATAATGTGGTAATGTTCAGAAGTTTTGAAATCAAACCTGCTTGAAGCATCCCCGTAGGTCAGCTCTTTGACAAGCCCCACTTCCTTAAAAACACGCAAATTGTTATATACAGTAGCAACGCTCATGTTCGGGAATTTTCCTTCTAGCGCTTTGTAAATGTCATCTGCAGTCGGGTGCGACATGGATTGAATTAAATATTCCAGTATTGCATGGCGTTGAGGAGTCATTCTAACACCAGTTTCCTTTAAAACATCCAAAGCTTCTTTAAGTTGTTGTGGCACCGACATGCACCTCTCTTCTATACATAAATTCTTATATTATAATTGTTATAAATAGTTTATTCCTAAGAGCCCGATTTGTCAATATACTAGCTTTCATCAAGGTTCTCACTCTTTGTGTAATGTCTTTTCCTCGGCTCCAAGCTTCATATTGACATATCTCGCGGTTACAAACAGGAGGTCAGATAATCGGTTTAAATATGCAAGCACGAGCGGATTTACAGAATCTCCGAGTGAAACAGCCGCCCTTTCCGCCCTTCTCGCCACGGTCCTCGCAACATGAAAGGCCGCTCCCGCCGGATGGCCGCCCGGCAGAATGAAATTGGTCAGCGCGGGTAGACTTGAATCCCACTCATCGATTTGCTTTTCCATATCTTCAATATCTGCCTGTTTTAACGTCCATTTCACTTCTTTCCCTTCTGGAGTGGCCAGTTCAGCTCCGACATGGAAAAGCTGTGTCTGGATTTTATGGTACACAACACCTACTTTTTCCTTCCCGGCAAAAAATTCATTTTGCATAAGCGAAAGTGCAAGGCCAATTGCCGAATTGGTTTCATCGCAAGTTCCGTATGCCTCCACTTTCAAGTCATCCTTGGCGACCCTGCTTCCATATATAAGTGAAGTTGTCCCTTTATCCCCGGATTTCGTATAAATTTTCATCCTTAATACCCCCTCGAAAGGTCAATAACATTCAATAGCTGGTCTTCCTTATTAACATATGCTGTTAGGTTATGTTTAAATATCTCAAATGATCTCGGGAGATATCCCTTTGTAATACTGGAAAGGTGGGGCGTCACCTTTACTTTATCCATTTTCCAGAATGCATGTCCTTTAGGCAGGGGTTCGGTTTCGAATACATCTAGATAGGCATGAGCGATCATCCTTTCTCCCATCACCTTTAATAGGACCTCCTCTTTTACAAGGTCGCCCCTGCCAATATTGATGAATACCGCACTGTCTTTCATGAGGCTGAAATGCTCTTCCTTCAGCAGGTAGCGAGTTTCATCGGTGCTTGGCAAAACCGAGACGATAAAATCCGCTTTCGGAAGCCACGAGCCGATATTAGCAAACGTATCTATATGGTCAGCAAACTCATTCTCTTTGCCGCTGCGATTTATTCCCGTCACAGTCATCCTGAATGCTTTGGCGAGACGTGCGATTTCCCCGCCAATCGCACCGATTCCCAACACAAGCAGGTTTTTTCCAGTCAACTCGTCCACTTTTACTTTCCTGTCCCATTCCTCTGCCAGTTCTTTCTCCCGCAAAACAGGGTACTGCTTCACATGCTGCAGCATGGTGCCTAGCGTAAACTCAGCCATCGGGATTTTGTGGATGCCACGGACGTTCGTGACCAGAATATCTCTTTTGGCGCATTCTTCAAAAGGCATCCTGTCCATGCCGGCTGACATGACCATGATCCATTTAAGATTCTTCGCCCTTTCGATATAGCCTTTGTCCAAATCTTCTCCATATGTAACGTAAATCTCCGCTTCTTCAGCGTGGCAGCCAGCGGAGCTGATTTTGCAAAAATGGAACTCATGCTCCGGGAATTCGGCTTGTATATCGCTCTGGAGCTTTTCCGATGGAATGAAAGTGAAAAGTATCTTCATAAAAGCACCCCTGTTTTTTTCTTAAATCATACCACCCGGAAACCTTTTCTAAAAATATTCAGACTTGCATAAAAAAGAAGGCCGGTTTCCCGGCCTTTAAGGTAAATTATCTGAGGAGGTATGCCCTACTATAAGGTATTCCCCTGTTTCACGATTGCATGGACATCAGCCTTTTTCGCCAAAAATAGGCATCAGGCGTTTGACCTGACAAATTCCAGCGCTTCCTCCACATGCCCTTTAACTTTAACGCCGCGCCATTCCTTGGCAATCCGGCCTTCTTTATCAATGACAAACGTACTTCTCTCAATGCCCATATATTCCTTGCCGAAATTCTTCTTCAGCTTCCAGACGCCATAAGCCTCGGCGGCCTCATGCTCTGTATCAGCCAAGAGGATAAACGGAAGATCATATTTATCAATGAATTTCTTATGCCTCTCAACTGGATCCGGGCTCACCCCAATCACTACGGCATTCACATCTTCAAAGCTTTTATGCTGGTCTCGGAAATCACACGCCTGTGTTGTGCAGCCTGGCGTCATGTCTTTTGGGTAAAAATAAAGGACCACATTCTTCCCTTTGTAATCGGATAGCTTCGCTTCCTTGCCATCAACCGAAAGCAAGCTGAAATCCGGTGCCATTGCTCCTGTTTGAACAGTCATTACCACCACTCCATTTCTCGAATTGTACCTGTCTTTAGACTAACCAATCTAAGGGGACAGTACAACTTTTCCGGCTTATGAAAGTGGTCAATCCCTGTCCATAACCGCCCTGGCGACAAAGGCCGCGGGAATCGTATATCCGACAAGCGCCTCAAGGAGCGCCAGCCATCTGCCAGCCCCGAGCGGCACCACATCACCATGTCCGACTGAAAACAAGGTCATCGCGCTAAAATAGACAGCCGTTTCCGCTTTTTGCAAAAATCCTGGACCGCCAGGCCGACCCGCTTCGGCCAATACTGGTTCAGCGAACAAGCCAAGCAAAAGATAAACCATCCCAAATCCTGTCAGGACAGTAAAATAAACCATCCCGAGATAGAGAAAATTCTCAAACGAAATCAGGCTCCCCCGATTCCGATTGGGGACAAACAGTGTCCTGAGACTCATAAACAGGCAAATTCCAGTACCGATCAGCAGCGCATAATACATAAACCCACCACCCTGGATTGTTTGGACAATCTATAGTATGCAGGGATGATTAAGATTAGAGCAGGTAATTCCTTTTATCATATTCATTTTCATTTAAATGTCTTTATATTTTTCGCATATGAAAGGCAGTAAATAACTGTTCCAATTTTTCGGGGCTTAATGGCCTGCTAAATAAATATCCTTGTGCTTCATGGCATTGATTGCTGCGCAGAATGCTAAGCTGTTCCTTTGTTTCGACACCTTCAGCAATTACATTCAAGCCCAGGTTTCTTCCCATTAATAGTATAGTCGTTGCTATATTCTCATCATCTTTGCTATTTGCAATATCCCTTATAAAAGATTGGTCAATTTTTAGAAAGTCAATCGGGAACCTCTTCAGATAACTCAAAGAACTATAGCCAGTTCCGAAATCATCAATTGAAATATTTACACCAATGCTTTTTAAATCTTGCAAAATATTTTTTGCTATTGTCACATCCATAGTCATTGATTCGGTTATCTCTATTGTAAGGTTGCTTGGATGGATTCCTGTTTCTTTTATTACTTCTGATATCATTGGTACAAGATCCGGTTGATAAAATTGCCGCAATGAAATATTAACGGAAATGGTCGACAACCCAATTCCATTATCAAGCCAATTTTTCATTTGCTGGCAGGCCGTCTTCAGAACCCATTCTCCAATAGGTAAAATCATGCCTGTTTCTTCAGCAACAGGAATAAAACTATTAGGGGAAAGTTGACCCAATACAGGACTTTTCCATCGTATCAAGGCCTCGACGCCTGTTAGCTTCTCCGTTGATAATTCAATTATCGGCTGATACTCAAGGGTGAATTCATTCCTTTCCAGTGCTTTTCTTAGTTGATTTTCAATTTCAAGGCGCTCGATTGATTGTTTATCCAGCTTATCATTATAGAATTGGTAATTGTTGCGGCCTTCCTTTTTAGCCTGATACATCGCAATGTCTGCCTTACGGAGAAGCTCCTCCGTTGTCACCCCGTCATAGGGATATAAACTTATTCCTATACCAGGAGTAATAAACAGCTCTTTCCCTTCAACGGAAAAAGACTTTTCAAATACATTTAAGATTCTTTGAGCTACAATCTTTATTTCTCGTTCCTTAATATTCATTAGAAGGATAGTAAATTCATCCCCGCCCCATCTCGAGACTAAGTCATCTTGCCGGATGCTGCTTTGAAGTCTTTTAGCAACCGCTTTAAGCAGTTTATCTCCAAATGTATGACCGAGTGAATCATTAATTAATTTAAATTGATCCAAATCAAAATACATAACGGCCATAACTTTTCCAGGATTAAAACCTGCGTTCAATGTAGTATTTAACCTTTCTTTAAAAAGCCGCCGATTTGCTAAACCAGTCAATTCATCATGGAAGGCCATGAAATTTATTTTTTCTTCCGAACGGTAATGCTGTAAAACTATGCTGGTTAGATAAATAGCCTTTTCAATAATCTCCCTCGCCGGTTCTTCCGGGTTATGTAGTTTCTTATAGTACATTTCAAATATACCGATAACTTCATTATTAATATCAAAAATTGGATATGACCAACAGGCTTTAAGCCCACTTGCCAATGCAATCAATTTATATTTTTTCCATAGTAGGTCTTTATCTATATCTTTTGTTATTACTGGCCGTTTATAATAGGCTGCCGTCCCGCCAGACCCTTCCTTAGGTCCAATCGGGAATATAGTTAAATATTTTTTGTACTCTGTGGGCAAATTAGGACCTGATTTTAATAAAAGATTTTCACCTTCTTTATCCGGCACAAGAATGGAACAAATAATATCATTTGATGAGCTTTCAATTAAAAAGATGATATTGTCGAGCACATCTTTCATAGGAGATCCTTTTGCCACCATTTCCAGTACCTGGTTTTGGTTGCTCAGCTGCATTTCCAGTGCCGCTTTTTCTGTTAGGTCTTTTGCCATCCCGATTATTCCGTTAATTTGGCCATTAATATAAATTGGGCCAGCTGTTACTATTAACTCCACCCGTTTCCCATTTTTATTTTTAATCGGGATATTCAGCTTTTCATAATTTCCTAATACAACACTATGGAAGCAATTAACCGCCTCATTTAAAAAATCATCATAAATGATTGAAACAAAGGACATTTTTAGTGCCTCTTCCTGTGAATATCCTGTTATTTCAACCGCGGCCTGATTAAACAGCATGAAGTTTCCTTCAAGATCCAAAGCATAGCAAGCATCATGATTATTATCAAAAAGTGATCTATAAATGCCCAAGAGTGAAGCAGGCTCAGAATAAATTTTCATTCAAACACCAACCCGTTACCAAATTCTTTGTATGTATAAATCTCCATGGGGCAACTTTTTGATAAATTCAATAATATGAATGGGTAATTTGCCCTAAAAATACTTCCGCTTATTTTATCGGCAAAATTAAAGTTTAGTTTAAAAAAAATACACTCCTTCATTAGTAGGGGTGTATTTTAAAAGTAAATCTTTATTCAATTAATCCTAATTCCTGGGCCTTCACCACGGCTTCAACCCTCGTTTGGACTCCTAATTTATGGAACAGATTAGTGAGGCTATATTCTAGAGACCGTTGCCCTATAAAAAGCGCTTGAGCAATATCTTTATTCGTTTTCCCTTGAACGAGTTCCTGTAATATCATTTTTTCTTTTTCACTTACAGCTAGCTTGTTTTTCACATTATCAGTTATTGAACGTTTGGCACTATTATAAATTTCCCGTAATAACGGAAAGGAAATGATCGTTTCCTTATTTAATGCGGCGCGAATTGAACGGATTAACTGATCCTTTGTTGCTGTTTTTGAAATATAGCCAATAGCTCCCGATCTCATTAACAGATCGATATGAGGAAGAATTTCATATCCTGAATAGATTAGTATATTGGCATCCGGAACTATTTTAAGGACTTTTTTGCACAATTCGAAACCATCTAAATCGGGCATTTGCAGATCAAATAGCATTACATCAAAAGACTGCTTTTGTATAAGCTTTAAAGCCTGTCTGCTTGATGTTTCTATATGGACTTTCATATCCTTTTCTTTCTCAATTATCAGCTTTGTGCCCTCACTTACCAGCGGGTGGTCATCAACAAGCAAAATGCGAATCATTCAAACACCTCAAACAACTTGCTATTAAGAGATTTCTTTACCCCTTTTGGAATGGAAATTAATAGGTTAACACCTTTTCCAGGAGAAGAGTATATTTCCACTTCCCCTTCGATGCTGTCAACCCTTTTCTTAATACCCGATAAACCAATATGATCGAATGAATCGACCAGCTTGCCAAGTATCATTCCTATCCCGTTATCACTGTAGCTAAAATAGATAGTATCATCAATGCTCGAAATCGTAAACTCGACTTTTGTCGCATTTGAATGCTTTCTGGCATTTGCCAATAGTTCTTGGGCAACCCGGTATATTGTAATCATTTCTTCTTCGCTGAGTTCATGGTGAAGCCCTTCAAAATCATACTTTATTTCAAAATCAGCAACTTTTCCGGTTTGGACAAATAGTCCTTCCAACGCTTTTATTAGCCCCAATTCTTTTAAATAGGGCGGCCGGAGTTCATTGCATGTAAAACGAATTTGCCGGATGACATCCAAAAGCCCTTCTTCAATTCTCAAAAACTCTTTCTCCATTTGGCCTTCTATTTTTAATTCGGCACGAAGGGTCTGTAATTTTCGGTACCATAGAATTTGATTTTGGAGAACTGAGTCATGCAGGTCGGCGGACAGCCTACCTCGTTCCTTTTCAGAAAGTAAGAATAACAGCCTAGGAATCCAGCCGGGAGTCTGCTTATCCTTTGAACTTCTTTCAAGTTCCTTGGCAAGGTCTTCGAGCTTAAAAAGATTCTCATATAGAACACTAACATACCTTGATAGTGTCTGAAGCCATACCTTTTTTCTAATTATGTCGGTAATAGTGTCTGGGCTTTCAATACAAAGAACAATAATGCGGCTATTCGTTTCACCTATTTTTACGATAGCGCCATGTTCAAATTCCGCAATTTTCCCAATTGGAGCGGTTTCATCAAAAGACTGAAGGACTGATTCGTGTAAGTCGGCAGTTCCTCCGGTACAGCGATATAAATTAAGCCTTTCATCTATTTCAAGTATGTAGATTCCGTCAGTGAGGCCGAAAATCCCTTTTAATTCTATAATAAGACGATCTTCTAAGTCAGAGACTTTCATTACTTTAAATAAGTCCTGCGAAAAGTGATCCAGACTTTCCTGAAGTATACGATAATGCTGTTTACTTTCTTTCAGTTTTTCCTCAGTTTGCTTAAGTTCAGTGATATCAATTAAGATCCCCATCACTTTTCCTGAGTGGCCGTCTTTATTAAAAATTGGGGTACTGGACAGATGAAGCCAACGGATTTCTCCATTATTCTTCATAATGCGGTAATCGACTTTCACTCGCTCCTGCCCTTCCTTTAATAAAGTCCTTCTTACCCTGTCCAAATCTTCTTGATGAATAATCTTCTTCCATAGTTCCGGATCGTCCTGGAATTCAACCTCCGATAATCCAAATATATTTTCCAACCCAAGGGAAACCACCAATTTTCCGGACTTCATGTCTCTCGTCCAGAAAGCAGCGTCAACATAGGACAATAAATCCTGCAAGTGCTCCTTGCTTTGGTAAATACTTTGTCCTATTTCCAAAGAGAGGCTTGCTTCATTTTTATGTGTGTCAGAACTTTTTGCTGCCAGTTCCATTAAAGTGTTATTTTTCAGCTTTAGTCTGACGGCAATCAAAGTACTAACAAGAAGCATGCTAAAAAGTATCAATATGATAATGATGTAAATCGTCAGATCCATCATCTACCTCTCCTTGGAAGTGAATCCTTGATAATAAAATTGCCACTGCTATAAAGTGGCAATAGAAATTTGTCGAATACTAGAGTATTATACGCTATTTTAATGTTTCATCCAAGGACCCGATTGGCAAATGTTGTGAAATTTTTAAGATTATAGGAACGAATCCATTGAAAATCCTTTATTTTGAAAGGCTTTTCTCATTTTTATTATTGCCTGGGTATGAAGTTGGGAAATACGGCCTTTTGTTAAATCCAACACTTCGGCTATCTCCACCTGAGTAAGCCCCTCATAATAAAACAGCGAAACTACCAATCTTTCCTTTTCAGTCATTAAGTCGATGCATTCGGCTGCTATTTTTTTAAATTCATTCATTTGCAGATGTCTTTCATGGTTCACTTGGCTTTCATCAATAATTTTATCCAAGCGGTTTTTCTGCTTTTCCGCTCCATCGTTTTCATAAAATTGCCCATTTAACGATAAAAGGGTTGAGACAGAAAGGGCCTCAAGGGACTGGTGAATTTCCTCGTTTGAAATATTCAGATGCTGACTTAATTCTTCGATCGTCGGGGTTCTCATTAAGGATTGTTCCATAATCGCAAGCGCGTTGTTTAGTTTTTTTGTCTTCTCCCTTACGCTCCTAGGTACCCAATCCAATTGACGAAGCCCATCCAGCATTGCTCCCCTAATTCTCCATAATCCAAAGGTCTCAAATTGGTTACCTTTTTTATAATCAAATTTTTTAATAGCCTCGATTAGCCCAATATACCCCATTCCCATAAGGTCTTCTTTTGGAACGAGCCGACTGGGAATGCTTAAACTGAGCTGATTGGCCATCTTCTCAACAAGATGCATATATTTTAATACTAGCTTCTCCTGGGATAACGAATCCTGAGTCTCGCGATACACCCTCCAAAGTGAGTTATGCGGGTTGTTCTCTTTCAAAGCAGGTTTCAATGATTATCCCCCTCTTCTTCCGCGGTCCAAGATTTGACGGCCTGCGCGATTTTTTTATAATCTGTATCTTCATTTTGGTCATGGAGTGTTTCGAGTGAAATACCGGTAAAGGAATTTTCTTCATTATTATGTTCACTTGTATTAAGAACTTTTTCTTTAATGTAAGTTTCAGATTGGGAGGTGCCTTCTGCCTCAAGAAGATTATTTTTCCTGTAACTAAAAAGCTGTAATACGATTTGAAGGATTAAGCCGAACAAAAAGAAAATGAAGAATCCTATACATGCCCTAACAAGGGAAGTTAGCCACATATTGTTTGCAAAAGAAAATAGCCATGAAAAAACAAATGCAAGAAGCCCTAAAAATATATTAACTCCCCATTTTACGGACATTTTTCAGCGATCCTTTCTAAAAGGTTCTGCCAAGAAGCAGCATTTTTTCAAAAAAACCTTTGATGCCTTTGATTGGTGCTTCTGATTTCCCCTCTTTTTCAGGGAAATAAGAATGGACGATTTGCTTTATGTTTTTTGCAGCCTCACAATTCGGATATTTGACGATAAAAGGGGTTTGCATACGGACACATTCACGCACACGTGCATCTTCCATAATAAATCCCATTGTATTCAGCTTAAGCTTCAGGAAGTTGCTGCATGCATTTTTCATTGCCCTTGATGTATCGACCGCTTCCCGATAAGATTGGGCCCGATTAATGACGAGTCTGAATTTCGGATGTTGCTTACTGGATTGGACAACTGTTTTAAGTACTGCATAAGAATCCGCGATTGAGGTTGGTTCAGGGGTTGTCACCAAAATCGTTTCATCGGATGCCAGTATGAAATCAACCAGTTCTTTTGATATACCAGCGCCGGTATCCAGCAATATAAAATCAGCGTAGTTCTGCAACTCCTGTATTTGACTCCAAAAGAAGGCTAAAATGCGGTCATCCAACTTCATTAAATCTTCAATTTCAAATCCGCCAGAAATATATTCAATGCCGCTTGTCCCTTTTTCAAGTACCTCAGAAATATATTTCCTTTGATATAGTACATCCAGCAGACTATGTCGCGGGGTTATACCCATGAGTATGTCTATGTTAGCGGTAGAAAGGTCAAGATCGAGGACAACCACCTTTTTGCCTAAAGCTTTCAATCCCAATGCGAAGTTCAGGGTAAAGTTCGACTTTCCAACTCCCCCTTTTCCGCTCGTAATTGTTATAACTCTTGCGCTGTGTTTTGTATCTTGTTGTCCAGCATTAAATCGATCCATATATTCTCTTAGACTTTGTGCTTGATCCATTTTCCCTTTCCTCTCCTAATAGATAACAAGCGACCATTTCGGCATTAATGGCAGTAATATCTTCCGGTACGCTCTGGCCATTGGCGATATAGGCCAGTTGATAGGGATATTTAAAGGCAATATTTAAAATTGAACCATAGCTTGTTGTTTCATCAGCCTTTGTAAGGATTAGTTTGTTTACCGGACTTTCCATAAATTCAGCCAATATGACATCCATATCCTCATATTTCGTCGTAAGGCTTAATACAAGATAATTTTCACTTTCACTTGGGTGGTTTAAAAATTGATTAATAGCTTCTCTGTTCACCAATTCCATATAATTCCGTCCAGTTGTGTCCATATAAACTAAATCATAGTGGTTCAGTTTTTCTAATGCCGCCCCCAATTCATCCGCGGAACGAACAACTTCAATAGGTACATTCAGGATACCGGCATATGTCTTAAGCTGCTCTACAGCTCCAATTCGATAAACATCCGTCGTAATCATTGCCACTCTTCGCTTTTGCCTTAATACCTGTTCCGTCGCCAGCTTGGCAATGGAAGTGGTTTTCCCCACGCCAGTGGGACCTACAACATTAATCATGCGTGTCTCTAGGCCGATTGTATTAGATTGCGGAATTCGTTTTTCAATCATATCGAGAATAATTGAAGTTAACACTTGTTTAATTACAGCAGGATCTGAAGTTGGCACAGCCTCCAATTTTTTAAGAACCATACTTACTAGATGCTCAATTACTTCTTCTTCCACCCCCTGCTTTTTCAGGCGGGTTATCAATTCTGACAGTCCTGGCGGCAGAGTGGTTTCATTCTTTCTGTCCATCAGCATCGCCATCATCATTTTCCTCATATCCTGCAGTTCTTCAAGGAGCTTATCTTCATTTTCTTTTGGCTGTGCCGAAAGTGACTTCTTTCCCTGAACAATCTGTACGGGAGCTGATTCCTTTTCCGGAGCGGAATTTGAAAATGCCTTATATTGCATTTCAGCCTTTTTTGGCAAAATCCGCGGCTCTTCGGCCATTAAAGGCTGTTCCGGAGCCATATCAGGAGACTGTTGTTTTATGGAAGGATAAATATCCTTATTTGCATGAGAAGCGGCCGGTTCTCCCCTATCCATTGAATAAGCCGTCACTTCATATTTTTGTTTTGCAAAAAG
Organism: Bacillus sp. B-jedd; assembly: GCF_000821085.1. Lineage (GTDB taxonomy): Bacteria > Bacillota > Bacilli > Bacillales > Cytobacillaceae > Bacillus_D. The sequence continues at coordinate 747,813 of NZ_CCXR01000001.1, read as the reverse complement.
GCCGAAAACCCCACCCTTTTTAACTGCCCTCGTATTGACGATGATGGCGTTATCCCCCAATTCCTGGCGAACCATCCTTAAAGCCAGCGGCATTGACTCTGCTACGATTTTCTTAGTTTTCATATGTTCACGACTCCTATACTTTGAATCTCAATATCAGGCTCGAGTTCCGTGTAAGCAAGAACCGGGACGGTTGGCATCACTTTGTCGATAAGCTGTTTCATATACATTCTTATCGAAGGAGAAGTCAGGAAGATGGGCTGTCCGCCAGCTTTATTGACCCGGTCAATCTGATCTCGGAGTTCTTCGGTTATTTTCCGTGATAACTGCGGATCCATTGAAAGATAGTAGCCGCCGGCCTCTGTTTGCTGGATTGAATCAGATATTCCTTTTTCAAGAGTGGCTCCGGCGGTTAAAACATGGATGATACCATCTTCTGCATATTGTTCAGTAATTTGGCGTGTCAGCGATTGTCTGACATACTCCGTCAGCACCCGAGGGTCTTTCGTATAAACCGAAAAGTCGGCAAGTGTTTCGAAAACGGTCGCCAAGTCTCTGATTGAAATTTGTTCACGCAACAAATTCTGCAATACCTTCTGGACCTCTCCCACCGGAAGAAGCGAAGGAACAAGTTCCTCGACAAGGTTAGGATGGGTTTCTTTCAGATTTTCGATGAGCTCCTTCGTTTCTTCTCTACCAAGCAATTGGTAGGCGTACCGCTTCAACACTTCTGTTAAGTGTGTCGCGATGACAGAAGGAGGATCGACAATAATATATCCCATCAATTCAGCCCTTTGCTTTTCCTCTTTGCCCACCCAGGTGGCCGGCAGCCCGAAGGCAGGTTCAATTACTTGTATTCCTTCAATTTGCCCGGCATCCGGGACTTGGTTCATCGCGAGGAAATGGTCAAGATAGACCTCCCCAGCTGCAATTTTGTTACCTCTGAATTTTAGGAGATACTGATTCGGGGAAATTTGAAGGTTATCCCGAATCCGGATCGTTGGAATAACAAGGCCAAGTTCAATGGCAAACTGCCTCCGTATCATGACAATCCTGTCTAAAATATCCCCGCCTTGTTTTTGGTCGGCAAGCGGAATGAGTCCGTAGCCTATTTCAAGTTCGAGGGTATCCAGCTGCAGAAGATTAATGACCTTTTCCGGACTCCTAATATCCTCTTCAAGTTCTTCCTGATCCGCCTGTTCATTCTTCAATTCTTCCGCTCTGGCAGCCTTGCTCATTGTATAAGCCCCAAATGCGAGTATAATAGCGATTGGAAGTGTCAGGAAGATTCCGATCGGTGTAAAAATTCCTAATATAAGAATGGTTCCTGCGACAATATAAAGCAGCTTCGGATAATTGAAGATTTGCCTCATAATATCTGATCCGAGGTTTCCGTCGGAAGCAGCGCGTGTAACCGTTATGCCTGTTGCGGTTGAGATGAGGAGAGCCGGCACCTGGCTGACAAGTCCATCCCCCACGGATAAAAGGGTGTAGGTGCTCGCCGATTCCGCAAGCCCCATTCCATGTATCGCCATCCCAATCGCGAATCCGCCAATGACGTTAATGATCAGAATGATGATACCGGCTATGGCGTCTCCTTTGACGAACTTACTCGCTCCATCCATAGCTCCGTAAAAATCGGCTTCCTGCTCAACCTTCCGGCGCCGCTGGCGGGCCTCCTGCTCATTAAGCAATCCCGCATTCAAGTCTGCATCTATGCTCATTTGCTTACCAGGCATTGCATCCAATGTGAACCTCGCGGCAACTTCAGCAACCCGTTCAGATCCTTTTGTAATAACGATAAACTGGATGACGACCAGGATCAGGAACACAACGAAACCAATAACAGGATTGCCTCCGACGACGAAAGAGCCAAACGTTTCGATGACAGCGCCTCCGTCAGCCTTGGACAAAATCGACCTCGTTGTCGAAACGTTCAAGGCGAGCCGGAATAATGTTGTTATTAATAACGCTGTAGGAAAAATTGAAAAGTCCAATGGTTCCTTCGTATTCATTGCAACCAGTAAAATTAGCAGGGATATAGAAATGTTTATAATCAGCAAAAAATCCAAAAGGATTGTGGGCAGCGGGATAATCATCATCGCCACAATTAAAATAACTAATATTAGTACAGAAAAATCCGATTTCTTCATGTCGTAATCCCCTTATATCTGCCTTCCTGAAAATACACATACGCCAAAATTTCACCGACTGCATTGAACAATTCCTCAGGTATTGTTTCCCCGATTTCTACCGACGCGTATAGCGCCCTTGCCAAAGGCTTGTTCTCTACAGTCATGATTTTATGCTCCCTGGCAATTTCCTTAATCTTCAAAGCGATATGGTCCTTCCCTTTTGCAATCACTTCGGGGGCCTCCATCGTTGAGAAGTCATATCGAATCGCAATAGCAAAGTGGGTCGGATTGGTGATCAGGACATCCGCTTTCGGAATTTCCTGCATCATCCGGTTCATTGACATCTGCCGCTGTTTGGCCCTTCTCTGCCCTTTAATAAAGGGATCGCCTTCCATCTTTTTAAATTCGTCTTTAATATCCTGCTTGGACATCTTAATCTTTTTCTCAAACTCGTATTTCTGATATAAATAATCAGCTGCAGCCAGAATTCCGAGGGCCACAGCAATTCCCATCCCTATTTTTAAGGTTAGCGCACCAATAAATGCGGCCGCATCCCAGAGGTTTTTTTCACCAAGTACGAGAAGCTGTTCTTTCTGAGGCCAGGCAATCATGTAAACAATTGCCGAAGTGATAACCATCTTCAGGATCGATTTGCACAAATCGACAATCGCCCTCATCGAAAAAATTTGTTTCGCTCCCTGAATCGGATTCAATTTTCCCAGATTGAATTTGATTGATTCAGGATTGAACATGAATCCCACTTGGGCAAAATTCGAAAGCAAGGCGGCGAGGACGGCCACACCAAGTATTGGGCCCGCTATCTTAGCGGCATTGACAACTATTTGCGTAAACAAGAGCTCAATACTCGAAATAGAAAAGTCCCAAAGCATATATTCATGGAAGCTATGCCGAAAAATCTGCATTATCCCTTTTATTAAGGCAGTTCCTCCAAGCATCAAATAGGAGAAAATCAAAAGGAGCATTAAAGCGGAAGAAACTTCCTGGCTCTTTGCCACCTGGCCTTTTTTTCTGGCTTCACGGCGTTTATTCGGTGTCGCTTTTTCAGTCTTTTCTCCCGCGAATAGCTGCAGGTCCAAACGGATGAGCATGCTCAGGCCCCCATAATTTTCATCATTGAAGACATTGAGGTAAACATTGTTTCAAACAGTTTCACCATCAAGTAAAATAATCCCGGTAAGACAAGTAAATACACTGCAAAGTGAAGCAGAATTTTAATAGGCGGAAAAATCGCGATCAAGTTCATTTGCGGTACTGTTTTGGATATGATTCCAAGCGCAATATCAACAATAAATAACGTTCCCATGATCGGGGCGGCCATCATGAAGCCTGCCTGGAACATTTTCGCCGTACAATCCAGCAGGAAAGACGCCAGTCTTCCATCACTCCAGGCCGGTATATAACTGTCCAGTGGAATCCAGTCAAAACTTGCAAGCAATCCTTGAATCAGCAAGTGATGGCCATTTGTCGCCAGCAAAATCAAAACCGCCAATACATTCTTCAGTCTGCCAGTTAATTGAGTATTCGTCTGAAAAGTCGGGTCAAAGAAATTTGCCATTAAAAATCCAATTTGAAAATCGATCAACGTACCCGCTACCTGTACGGCATAAAAGAAAATCGCAGCGGCCAGACCGAGTGCAGCACCGGCAAAAGCTTCCTTTAAAATCAGCAGAAACAGCATGTCCATCGCTACCGAATCAAGAGGAACATTGAGGGTTCCGGCACATAATGCACTTAGAACAATACTGAAAGCCACTTTCTGCTGTGCAGGTATCTGGCGCCCGGAAAATACAGGCGCGGTTGCAAGAAATGAAGTAATTCTAACAAAGACAAGCAAGAACGGCCACCACAATGAAAGATCAATCATCTCCATCACCTAGCCGACAAACTGCGAAAGATTCCCAAGTAAATGTTGTGTAAAGTCCAAAACATTCCGGAGCATCCATGATCCAAAAAATAAAATAGATAGAAATACAGCGATGATTTTCGGAACAAATGCAAGAGTCTGGTCCTGAATTTGAGTCGTAGCCTGGAAGATACTGACCAGAAGGCCAACCAGCAGCGCCACTCCACAAGCAGGAGCGATAACTAGCAGGATTGTATAAATAGTCTCTTGTGCGATTCTAAGAGTAAGTTCAGTTGTCATGGAGATTCCTCCTCAGTTAAAAGCTCTTGAGCAGCGATTCAACGATTAAATGCCAGCCATCCACCAAAATGAACAGTAATATTTTGAAGGGAAGTGAAATCATGACCGGCGGCAGCATCATCATCCCCATCGACATCAGAATACTCGCGACAATCATGTCTATGACAAGGAAAGGTATGAATATCATAAAGCCCATTTGGAAGGCTGTTTTCAGCTCACTAATCGCGAATGCGGGAACCATGGCAGTAAAAGGAATATCATTTATCTGCTTTGGCTTTTCTAGTTTTGCATAATTAAGGAACAGGGCTAAATCTTTTTCACGAGTATGCTTGGCCATAAATTCCTTGATTGGTGCCCCGGCTGTATCCAGTGCTTCCTGTTGGGTCAACTCGCCGGCCATATAAGGCTTGAGCGCCTCTGTATTTATTTGCGAAAAAGTCGGCCCCATTACAAAGAAAGTCAGAAACATCGCCAATCCGATCAATACCTGGTTTGGGGGCATATACTGAGTTCCCAGCGCCGTGCGGACAAATCCCAATACAACCAGAACCCTGGTAAAGCAGGTCATTAATATTAGAATGGAAGGAGCGATTGATAATACTGTTATTAAGAGAAGGATACTGACACTATTTGATACCTTTTCCGGGCTCCCTGCATCAAATCCTATTCCAGGCAAAATCGTATTGAGTGTTTCCGCGCTTGCATGGTGGGAAGCAGAAAAGAGTCCAAACATGAACACTGGAATGAGGATGGCTAGTTTCTTTATCATTGATGCGGCTCCTTATCATTCGCTTGTTCCATTTTCCTTATATACTTGCTAAATACGGTATTCCAGTTCATCTTTTGGTCTTTCAAAGGCCATTTTGATGTAAGGCCCTCCGCCTGGTTTTCATAGCTTTCCATTAACTGTTGATATTCTTCTCCTTTTGATATGGAGCGAATAAGATTGATATTTTCACCCACTCCTAATATATATATCGTTTGGCCAATCAAAAGGACCTGTACGGAGCGATTTTGGCCTACCATGTGGCCGGCGAGCGGCAGGACGGGCCCTCCTGCTGCCAAGCGTTTGTTCCTGTTAAAGAGAAATTTGAACAAAACAAACATTAAGGCAATTACCAATGCCAATGATCCAATGAATTTTATTAGTAGAGGAAATAGGCCGGTCGATTGGTTTTCCATCTTTTCCGGGGGGGCTGCCGGAGTTTTTTCTCCTCCTTTTCCGATTGAATCGTAGACGGTGGAATCACCGCTTGAGGAGTTCCCGGCAGCATAGGCGGGAGAATGATAGGTGAATAAACAGAATAAGAGCATAAATGAATAAAGTAGGTGTTTCATATTTTTCTCCTTCCATGGAGGTCATTTCTAGTTTAATTTCGCGGTTATCTCTTTTGCCATTTCCGCGTTAGTCTTGCTAATTTCCCGCAAAATGAGGGACCGGCTTGTCGGCTTCAGCATTTTCATAAGCTGCAATGCCTGTTCCGAATCTTTTTCAAACATGAATTTCATCACACTGGCAGATAGGTCGGCCGGCATTGTTTCAATAGCTTCATAGAGTGTAACAGCCTCTTTTTCTTTCTTGTCCGCCAGTTCCTTCAGCCTCTGTTTCAATGACTGCGGATCACTTTCTGGAACAGTCTCAATTTCTTTCAGCAGCATTCCAATCAGGGCTGCTTTCTCGGCATCTTTCATTTTTTCGAGTATATTGCTTTGCTGTTCCGGGTACATCTGGGAAATCGTCAGGGAGGCCTCTTCGAGCGGCATTTCCGAAAGTATCGATGCCGCCTTTGATTCAGGCATGTCAGTGTAAAGTGCGGCCGCTTTTTTTAAGCCAACCTGGAAATCACTATTTTGTTTGCCTTCAAGCCTGTCCGCCAGCTCCTCATTTTCCCTGCGGATTCCGTCCAGGCTTCTTTTCATGGTTCTAACCTGTTCTGACATTGTATTTATCTTTTGGTCTTTCTTTTGGAGGATATCTTCCATCTCTTGCAGCTGCTTTTTCCAATACTCGGTATCATTCTTAGGTTTTGCATATCCGTGCTCGGGGGATGGATCGGGTATCATTTTTTCCACAATTGGAATTTCGTTTCCCCATTCCTGGATCGTCTTCCAAAAAGGAATCCCTAAAAAGTGAAAAATTATCGCCATAAACAGGCCTGTAAAAATGACGGGAAGCGTCCAATAAAAGACGGTTTCAAGTTTTCCTTCCTTTTCAACCATTGCTTTTCTCCTTATATTTTTCGGGAGTAACGGATGACAGCCATCTCATCAAGCATGGCCTGTTCCTTCAATTCCTGCTGCTTTTGAAAAGCGGCAGCTGATTTCGCTTTCCACTTATTCCATGTTTTTGCTTCCATCGAAACATTTAAAAGCACCTGCTGCTTAAACTCTGCTTCCTGGTGGATTTTATCGGTCTGCGTTTGCAATTGCCTTTTCTTTTTCACAACATGGTCGATATCATCCTGTATATCGAGAATTTCCGAAATGGTTTTCTTGTTTACATCGTTGTATTTTCCAAAGATCACATCTTCGATTGTTTCCAGTCCTTCAAGCTCCTGCTCAAGTTCCTTTTGGCGGAGTTTAATTGCACCGAATTCCTGTTGGGCAATTTCCTGTTGTTTTTCTTTAAAATCGAGGACTTTTTGATATTGAAAGGTATATTTCATGTTTATTAGTCTCCAAATTTAGTTAGTAAGAAGTTCATCGCTTCTTCCAGATTAGAGCTTTCATAAATACCCTGGCGTAAAAAGTGGTCCATCTCCGGCTTTAGTCTGAGTGCTAAATCTATCTCCCTGTTGGAGCCTTTCTTGTAAGCCCCAATATTGATCAAATCCTCCGCTTCATTATAAGAAGCGAGCAACTTCTTAAATTGGCCGGCTGCTTGTAGGTGTTCCTTTGAGGTTATTTCTGTCATGACCCGGCTTGCACTGCTAAGCACATCGATCGCCGGGAAAATCCCTTTGCCGCCTATTGCCCGGTTCAGGACAATGTGCCCATCCAGAATTCCACGGACCGCGTCGGCAATCGGTTCATTCATATCATCGCCATCCACCAATACAGTATAAATGGCGGAAATTGTTCCCTTCGGACCAGTACCGGACCGTTCAAGCAATTGGGGGAGCATCGCGAATACGGATGGTGTGTAACCTTTAGTTGTTGGCGGTTCCCCTATTGCCAGACCAATTTCTCGTTGCGCCATAGCGAATCGGGTAACAGAATCCATAACCAGGAGAACATCCTTTCCCTGATCACGAAAATATTCAGCGATCGCCGTGGCTGTAAGGGCGCCTTTTATTCGGATAAGCGCGGGCTGATCGGAGGTTGCCACAATGACTACCGATTTGGCCAGCCCCTCAGGCCCGAGGTTTTGTTCAATAAAATCGAGAACTTCCCTGCCCCGTTCTCCAATCAACGCGATAACATTGACATCCGCAGTCGTGTTCCTTGAAATCATCCCAAGCAGCGTACTTTTTCCCACGCCGCTCCCTGCAAAAATCCCCATCCGCTGGCCTTTGCCCATGGTCAGCAAACCATCAATAGTTTTCACTCCCACTCCTAAAGGGGAGTTTATACGGGGCCTGCTCAAAGGATTGGGCGGGGAAGCATAGGCGGGGACTTCTTCGAGTCCGTGCGGGAGCGGCTTCCCATCGAGCGGCTGCCCCAGACCGTCAAGAATCCTGCCGAGCAATTGGCTGCCCGCTTTGACAACCATATTTTTGCCGCTCGCCACCACATCACAGCCTGGCCCGATGGAGCGGACCTCTCCGAGCGGCATAAGGAGAACCTTATTTTCCCTTATCCCTACCACTTCCGCCTGAATTGGTTTTTGTGAATGTGAAGGATAAATCGAACATATTTCGCCGATTCGGACATCCGGCCCCTGGGACTCGATTGTCAGGCCAATAATTTGGGTGATTTTTCCGTTGACCCTGACCGGATCAATCCCGCGGATAAGCCTGACATAATTCTCAGTCGCCAATATCATCTTTCGGCTCGCCTCTTTTCGCATCTAAAATGACCCTTTTGATTTCTTCGATTTGAGTATCTATCCGGGCATCCACACTGCCATAAGCCGTCCGGATGATACACCCCTTCTTCGTAACAGAGTGGTCGGGCACTATTTTTATTTCTGTTTCACCATTGACGATTGAAACAAGGTGCGAACGCTGGGACTGGATGAACTCAAAATCGGCCGGATGGACACAAACGGTAATATAGTCTTTTTCTTTAAAGCGCATGATGTGTTCCTGAATCAATCCGACAAACTTTTCAGGAGATGCATCCAGTTCCTGCTTAATAATTTGCGAAGCAATGACTGTGCTCAATTCAAGCAAGAAAGGTTCCGCCTCTGAAATGATTTTTTCTTTTTGCTGGTAAGCGTCCTCCAGTAAAGTTCTAGCCTCTTCCAGCATTTCTCTATAATCGTTCTGGGCCCTCTCCTCTGCTTCTTGCCTGCCTTCTGTGTAGCCTTCCTCATACCCTTGCTGCATTGCTTTCGCCGACATCGACTCAAGCTTCGCTTGATTCTCGTTCCACCATTGCTGGATGGATTGCTCCGCTTCAGCTTTTACCTTATGAGCATGAGCTTCGGCAGCCTGCAAAATTTCGCTCGCCTTCGCATTCGCTTCATCAAGCATCTGCTCGATGTTCATCTCATTTCCTGCCACTGGTTCCTCATTACGGCTTATTACTTTCGGCCTTAGAGGAGTAAAAGGCTCCTGGTATACTTTGATCTTATCGCTGAGGGACAGCCCGGAGGCTTTAAAGATTTTAGAGTAAGATGCCATCTTGTCCACCTCTGGCAATTACAACTTCTCCAGCGTCTTCCAGACGGCGAATGACAGACACAATTCTTCCCTGGGCTTCTTCCACATCCTTGACTCTGACAGGTCCCATATATTGCATTTCTTCTTCGAATGTTTCGACCATCCGTGTGGACATGTTCTCGAAAATAATATTCTTGACTTCTGGACTCGCCGCTTTCAGAGCCAGCATGAGATCCTCATTGTTAACTTCCTGGATGACGCGCTGAATCGCCCTGCGATCAAGATTGATAATATCTTCGAAGACAAACATCCTCTTCTTAATTTCTTCAACCAAATCGTTGTCTCTTGTCTGCAGCTGTTCAAGAATTCCCTTCTCGGTACTGCGATCCACGCCATTCAGGATGTTGACAATCGATTCAATGCCACCAACAACCGTGAAGTCCTGGCGAATGGATGCTGACAAGTTATGTTCGAGAATTTTCTCGACTTCTTTGATAACTTCAGGAGATGTTTGCTCCAGTAAAGCGATCCGGCGCGCGACATCAGACTGCAAATCTCCTGTAAGCGAAGACAGAATCATCGATGCTTGCTGTGGCTCTAGGTGAGCAAGTACAAGTGCGATTGTCTGAGGGTGTTCATTTTGCAGAAAATGATAAATCTGCATCGGATCGATTCTCCTGGCAAAATCAAACGGCTTTACCTGCAGTTCGGAAGTCAGCTTTTGGATAATTTTCGTTGCTTTATCCCTTCCGAGCGCACTTTCCAATACGTCCTGGGCGTAGCTTATTCCGCCCATGGCCAGGTAATCCTGAGCAATGCACATTTCATGGAATTCTTTAAAGACTTCCTCTTTTTCCTTAGAATCGACTTTATTAATATGTGCGATGGCAAGCGTAAGCTTTTCAATTTCCTGATCATCCAAATGTTTAAAGACTTTCGAGGAAGCCTCTTTTCCCATTGTGATCAACATGATTGCCGCTTTTTGCTTTCCATTCAACTTTAATGCTGTTGACACAGTTTCTAGGCCTCCTCTTCATGCAGCCAGGTTCTGACAATTTTTGCAAAGTCCTCAGGCCTTTGCTCAAGCAAGTTCTTCAATTGGTTTTCCACTGTCATATCCTGTTCTGCGAAATACTCTTGTTCCTTTGGCGGCACAATGGATTCCAAATCCACAGGGAATTCTTCCTCAGTCCGTTTCTTCCTGATAATGATCCAAATGATGAGCGATGCAACGATAAGCAGCCCGGCACCAGCGGCCGCAAGCATCCATAGCCAATTTTTTGCGGGTTCACGATCAGTTGCGACACTTGCCGCAAAATTGTGAGGGACGATTGTCACGCGCTGGTCAATTTGTTCCTGGGTCAGTTCAGGATGTCCCAAAGCTGTCCGGACGACATTAGAAGCGATATTCTGGATGCTGTCGCGGACTCCCTGCGGAAGCTGGTTCGGCGCTGAAGGATCGGCCTCCACGCCAACATTGATTGTTATATCTTCAATTTGATAAGGACTTTTGATAATTTCATTATTAATCCGGTTGACCTCATAATTAAGCTTTTCCTGGGACTCCTCGTACTCGCTTTCGCCGCCGGCGTTGTTTCCTGGATAGTTAGGAACGTCCGTATCCGTCATCCCAGATACCCCGCCTGGGTTGGCCCCCGTCCCTGAAAAGGTCTTGGAATTTTTCTCGGAACTGATGACCAGCCCTTTGTCGCTGTCATCTGCCGGTTTCACGAGATTTTCCTGTGTCTTGACCTTATCGAAATTCATCTTTACGAAAGTATGGACAAATACCTTATCGCTTCCCAAAATGGTTCCAAGCAAGCTTTTCAGGTTCTGCTGAATATCCCGCTCGATGTTCTGCTGGATTCTGCGTTGTTCCTCAAATTTATCAAAAGGCGCGCCATCATCCCCGGAATCCTCCATGGACAGCGTTTCACTATATTGGTTCATAATCGTGATATTGTCGACAGGCAGATTGGTCACACTTTTTGAAACAAGTGTATAAAGCGCTTTTACCTGCTGTGCGTTTAGTTTTGCTCCCGGCTTAACCTCCACCATCACAGAAGCGCTGGCGGCTTGTTCTTCATCAGGCCTGATAAACACAGAATTCTCGGGAAGTGTCAGAATAACCTCTGCATTGCTGATTCCATCCACATGCTTGATGACTTCGGCCAGCTTATTTTGCATGGCCTCCTTTTCAAGGATGTCAAATTGCCTGTCTGTAGCCCCAAAGGAAAGGTTCTGGCTGAAAATGTCGTAATTGATGCTTGTGTCCTTCGGATAACCGGCTGAGGCCAATGTCACCAGTAAATCAGCCGCATCCTTCTGGGGTACAAGCAGCATTGTTCCATTTTCCGATAGCTTATAACCCTTATATCCCTGGCTGTCGAGTTCCGCTTTAATGTCCCCGACTTCCCTCGTACTCAGCTGCCCTGTGTAAAGAGGGACATATTGCGGGCGGGATGCAAAAAAAACAAAGGCAGACAAGGCAATTATCAGAAATAAGAGAGTTCCAATGACCAGCCCTTTTTGTTTTGAACTTTGCGCACCCCAATACTGGCTAAAAAGTTCTTTAGATTGTTTGATTTGATCTCTCCATGATCCTTTCATTTCTCACCCTGCCCAGCATTTTTCATGTTTACATTTGCATTCGCATGATTTCCTGATAAGACTCAATCGCCTTATCGCGGACTGTCACCGTCAATTCGAGCGCCAGCTTTGCTTTTTGCGAAGCAATTGTCAAATCGTGCACATTCTCAAGAGTCCCGGCGGCAGCCTTCACTGACAGCGCCGAGGCATCTTTCACTGTGGAATCAACCTGGTCTAAATATCCTTTAATAACATTGGCAAAAGAAGAAGTGTATTGTTTTGCCTCTGTTTTTTGAAAGGGATTTTGATCCACTCTCATAAAGTCACTATTCAAACGTGAAATATCCATTTATCTTGTCTCCTAACGTCCAAGCTCTAATGCTTTCAAAACGAGGGACTTACCTGTATTGAAAGCAGTTACATTTGCTTCATATGATCTCGAAGCTGCAAGCAGGTCGACCATTTCCTTTGACAGGTCGACATTTGGCATCCTCACATACCCATTCTCGTCTCTATCCGGGTGGCTTGGATCATATATAAGCTTGAAAGGCGTCTCGTCTTCCCGGATTTCTGTGACTCTTACTCCTTGAAACGGGCCAGGCGCACCAATCTTTTTGCCGATTTCCCCCTGGAATATCTGGCCGAATTGGCTTTGCCGCGGTTCCATCACGACCATTTTCCGCTGGTATGGTTCCCATTTCCCCTCAACAAACCGCCCGCGTGTTGATGATGCATTGGCGATATTCGAAGAAACGACATCCATCCGCAGCCGCTGCGCGGTCAAGGCTGAAGCGTTAATATTTAAAGAATCAAACATTGTAATCAAACCCTCCCTTTAATGGCGATTGACAAGTTTTGAAACTCGCTTGAAAGCTGAGTTGCCACCGTGTTATACCAAAGAGCATTTTTCCCAAGCCGAGTCATCTCCTCATCAATGTCCACATTGTTACCGTTTATTTGCATGGCGATATTTTTATTTTCTGCAATCTGAGGGACTGGTAGTGATGAAGATCTTCCAATTTCAAAGTGGCGGTAATCTGTTCTTTTCCCGACAAAACTTGATTGGTTTGCAAGTTTACTTTTCAAAAGTTCTTCAAAAACGACATTTTTCGCCTTGAATCCAGGAGTCTCCGCATTGGCAATATTATTTGAAATGGCTTGTTGTCGAAGATTTGAAGCATTCAATGCTGAATGTAAAAGGCTGATGGTATTCAAAAGAATCCCCCCTTTAAATATCAAAATTTTTGATGCTATCAAAATAAATTTTTAAAAATTGCAAGCGAAAAAATGAAAAAGCAGATATATTACTCTTTCACATCTCTTTCACTTATGTAATTAACTTATCGAAATATTTTGTCACACCTGTTACCCAATGGTTATTAAGGCCATTCGGATCATTCGCTGCCCCGACTGGAGCATATTTGGCTGCAATTTTATTAATGCTTGTTAACCCTGTTTTTAGATAGTTTTCACTTAGATTACGGGCCATATCGAAAATGCTTTCCTCAACCGATGCGTACGATTTCAGTCCATATTTGCCCATCATTCCAGCGATGTTATTTTTGAAAGCCGCGGCCTTGGAAGTGCCATTCCCCGTTTCGTGCTGGGCAACAGCGACAAGCAATGCGGGATTAATGTTATACTTTTGTCCCGCCTGGATAAATGCCTTTCCCATCCCGGTAAGTTTGCCTCCAAGTGATTGGTCAATTTTATCGCTGTTTAAATCGGTGTAATGCAATGGCCTCTGACCGTCTCCGGAAAATGGTTCTGAAAAAAAAGTTAATTTTTTTTCAAAAGAGAGGTTTAGGCTTTCCGGGATCGGGGTAAAAGATACAACGTCAGACTGTGGAGCTTTCGATTCATTCTGCATTTGTAAGTACTGGGTAAAAACTTCGGCGAAAAGGTTACCGGTATTTGATAGTGCAGATGGCAGGCTCTTATTGCCCGTGCGCGAAAGTGTATTGATAAGCATGGATTTAGTCAGCCAATCGTCACCTATAATCAATGGATTGATTCATCCTTTCATCCTGATATGCAGTGAAACTATTAAATCGTCTCTTTTAACAAACCCGAAATATCACTCATTAAATCTTTCGGCAGCATGGAAATTGATTTTAAAGAGCCATTCTCTATCTTCGCCTCAACCAAAATGATATTAAAGGGATCCTGTTCCTTGCGGAGGACAAGGATTTGTTTCTCCATGTAGACCAGATTCTTAATCATATAATAAGTTTCATTTGTTGAATTGCCAACAGTGATTTTGATAGGTTTCAAAAAATAAGGTTTTTTCTTCTTATAATCAAAAAAATTGTAAACCTTGCCTGTCACATTTTTGCCATTTTTTTGTTGCTGTTGGATCATTCCGTCTCTCCCTCTCCATTAACCCTAATGATAATCTGTCCTTAAGGCTTTCCTCACAATTCGCACCCTATCAACACTATCCGCCAATTCCTAACAAACTTTTACAAACAAAACATTTTTTCTCTGTTCTTATACGTGTATTGTATATGATTTCCTTCTTTGAGAAGACCGAAAAAATATTGCGGGTTCACGCAAAAATATTTTGATACGGACATAAAAAAATGCGTGGTCACGCAAACGAATTTGCGGGCCAACGCACTATTACCTTCCTATTTTCAAATCCAAGAAGGCTCCACTTGTTTGATTTTGATAGGAGCTATAGCCTTCTGTAGCCCTGCTCCTCTCCTTTAATTCGTTGCGGGCGATACTATTTACCGCAAGATTTTCTTTAAGCCCCGCAGCAAGTTTCCGATCAAGAGACAGTGATTGGGCCAATATTTCTTTTTGACCGGCGTCATATTGAAATCCAGGATTCTCCCTCATGTATTCATCTGCTTGGAGAAACAGGTTTTGGCGAGTCTCTAACAACTTTTCCATCTCTTCATAATTTTCACTTTCAAAAGCATTGTACATTTGGTTTGTTACAAATCCAATTTCCTCTACTATTTGTCTTATACTCATATTATTTAGTTCCTGTCCGTTGCCTGTTTCCAGGTTTCCGCCATATCTTCGGCCAATCCTTCGACTTCTTCGAGGAAGGCGATGTTTTTCTCAATATTTGCGGAAATTAAGCGGGATTTCATAAAATCATATAATGTCATCATAGGTTGGGAAATCTCAAAACCAGGTTTTAAGGTTACCATTAATTCAGTCAGAATATCCTGGGCTCGCAGGTTATTTCGGTTTGATTCCTCTATGTTATTCTGTTCGAGTGCGACTTTGGACAGACGGATAAATTTGATCAATCCTTGATAAAGCAAATACGTGAGGTCTTCAGTGCGGGAAGTTACGACCGACTGTGTTTGGTAGGCTTGGTAAGGGTTTTTTAAACTCATTTATATGAACTCCTTTCATAGATAAGCGGTTTAAATACTTATTTGTATTATCGGATAGACGTGGATTTTGTTAAGAGAAATACATTACATTTTATAGGTTGAAATAAATATTGAAATCAAAATTGGAATGAGGTGGTTGATTTCCGCTCTAGGCATTTCGCTTTCCGCGGGGCATCAGTGGAGCCTCCTCGTCGCGCTGCTCCTGTGGGGTCTCCACTTGCTGCTCTGTCCCGCAGGACAACCGACTTCCTCGAATGGACTTTGCACGAAGGAAACGCGATAGCGTTTTCGAGGAGTCTACATGCCTTCCGCTCCAATCAACAAGGAAACGATTAATACCAAATCCACTATCCATAGTGCAAAAGGAAAAAGCTACCTTGGTGAGATAGCTTTTTTGTTAAGTGTTTGCCTAACTTCCGACTTGGAGAACGACGCCGAAGCTGTCAATGATGTAGTTAAGCCTTTGGTTGTACGATTTTAAGTTCTGGATTTTAGCCGCATCACCCAGTTGGTTGAAGGCATGTATTTCCCTTGCTAGTTTCGCCACCTCACCCTGGAGTTCATCGTTACGGCGCTTTTCAAGCATGAGTTGCTGTTCCCTTTTCTTCAGCTTGTCCTGCAGCATATCTTTTTCAGAACTGATTTCCGATTTGATGCTTTCGATTTCCCGGACGGCATCCTGGTTCATTAATGCCATATTCGTCAGCTGATAAAGGCTTCTGAGCAACTCGTTCAAATTTAACCCCGGCAGCTGCTCTACATTGGAAATAAGGCCTGACAAAATATCAAGCAAATCACTGTTATCGGCACGCATTGAAGCATTATTTACAGCAACAGGCTCCCGATTCTGTCCATTGTCAGAAATGATTTCCGTTGATACGACCGGCAGATCGCTTTCAGGGATCGTGACAAATTCATATTTTTTTTGATTGATTTTTTCCTTTTTTAGTTTTTCTTTTGAAAGAGTATAGTACTTATAGTTGACGGACTGGTACCCGCGATTCAGGAGCCCTGCCACTTCCTCTAGGATTTCAGTAATGTTCAGGGCTCCCTCATTTTGACGTTCCTTAATATAATGGAACATGAAGTTGACTTCTGACTTAGTCCATTTCCGGTTAACTTTTTTAGCCCCGGTTCCTGTCTCATCGCTGTCTTGTGACTGATTCAGTCGGAGTAATAGCATATTGTTATAATAAAAAACCAATGTTCCTTTGGCTAAACCATACTGCCCTTCAATTTCACTGATTTCTTTTTCATCCACCTGAGCATCCCGCTGACTCTGCATCAACTCTTTCAATTCCAATAATGCCGCTTTCAGGCTCATCATTTAACCCCCAGTACACTAATTTTTTTCAAAATATATTTATATCTGCCTAATTTTTTTGATAGTCAAGAAATGATGTTTTTTATTATGTTATGTTTGCGAGATCAAAATTTCTATTTGTATTAATTATAGTAGAAAAGCGGGTGTAAACACAATAGGCCCCTATTTCCATTCTCTTCTATTATATTTTTTTTTGATGCATTTGTAAAAAGATAAATAAAAAAACATGCCACTTTTTTATATTTGGCATGTTTTTAACTTTTTGATATGAATTTTCATAATGCGTGAATTTTTTAACGCTGCAGCAGTCTCTGCTGTCGCTGTTTTTCAAAACAGAACTGGAGAATTTTTGTCTGGTCACCTTGATTGATTTGAACAAAACGAATGCCTACAGTTTTACGGCCCTCTTCTTCGAGCAGTTCAATCCGTTTAATTTCACCAGTGAATGCGACTTCGGATGCTTCCCGTCCTTGTAAAGGAAACTTTAGTGTTCCTGATACAAGCTGTTCCTTCTCGATAACCACATCACTTGGGCAGGAAACGAGCAGCCCACCCGAGCTGATGTTGATTGTTGTACATTCATGACCATTTATCATCGCCGGTTGGATCGTACCAACCCTGAAGTCCTCTCTTCTTTGAACCCGTAGGACTTCTTTCTCAAGAGGCTTTTTTATCCGGTAGAGGAGGATATTATCTCTTTTCCGGCCAAGCACCTCGGTCTTAAATTTATACAGATTGCCATTAGCGACAAATGAAACCTCAAGGAGTGTTCCTTCACTAAGCTCACCAATCATGCTTCCATCCAATGGGGAGCCGATCAGAATTTCCGTGACTGTTATATCAGCGACAATGGAACGGCATGATTGTTCTTTATGTAACATCTCGATAAAGATGTTTTGATTTACCTTTGGATACATAGTTTCTCTCCTTTTTCGGGAGTCTTTTAAAAGAACTTAGCTTATCTTAGGAAATCAACGAGCGATGGTTGGATGATCCTCGCCCCTGCTGACAATGCTGCGCGCTGAACATTTTCCTGTGCCTTTAAATCAATGATTACCCTCGTCATATCAACATCTTCTTCATGGGACAGCATCCGGGTAGTCGATAGCTCCAGTCCATCAATACGGGACATGCTAAGTTCCATCCTATTTACACGTGCACCCAGTTCCGAGCGCTCCCGCAAAATATGGTCAAGCTGTTCGTCCATATCCGCTAATGCTCCAGGAGGTTCCTGATCTGACTTGAATGCTGATATGATGTTATCAAGGACTTTAAAAATTCCTCCATTGCCATCATTATTGAAGATTTCCATGCCGGTGACGTTGATTTGGACACTATTCGTCTGGCCCACCCTCAGTTCCAGCAGCTCTTTGTTCTCATTCACAAAGCTCTTCCCTGAACCTGCAATGTTTTCGCGGTATGGCGGGTTTTTGACGTCAGTACCGGCAAAAATATACTTACCCGAAAGCTGAGAATTTGCCACTTCGCCCAAATGTTCCTTTAGCTGGCTGATTTCTTGCGCGATTGCATACTTGTCGGTGTCCCCGTTTGTCCCATTTATCCCCTGTAAGGTCAGCTCGCGTACCCGCTGGAGAACAGATGTGACTTCATTCAAGGCTTCGTCTGTTGCTGTCATCCAGGAAACGCCATCTTCGCTGTTCCTTTTATACTGTTCTATTTCATTCAGTGAAGAACGGTAAAACATGCCTCTTACTGCTGTAACAGGGTCATCCGAAGGCTTGCTTATTTTCTTTCCCGTAGAAAGCTGATTCTGGTAACGTTCCATCGCCTGATTGCTTTTATTGATATTCGCCAGAAAGCCCTGGTTAAGCATACTTTGAGTAATCCTCATCCTTTAGTCACCTCTTACAATCCGGCTCTTCCCATGCCGTTAATTACTTTATCCAATAGCTGATCCATCACAGTTACATACCTCGCGGCCGCATTATAGGACTGCTGGAATTTAATCATATTGGCCATTTCCTCATCCAGCGAAACTCCTGACACGGATTGGCGGCGATTTTCCACCTGCTGTATAATAACGACGGAATTATCTCTCATCCGCTGCGCCTCGCGTGAATCAATCCCAATGTGGCCTATGATGTTCCGATAAAAGTCATCCGCCGTTGAATCCGTCCCGCCAAAATCAAGATTGGTAAATTTCAGATCAGCAATCGCCTGTGCATTCTTTCCGTTCCCGCTCGATGTTGTTCCGTCCTCTTCAGCTCTTGCGGCAGCAATGAGATTAAGAGATTTCATAATCTCTGGGTTCACTTTCATATCACTCGCGGACGAGCCAGTGAAAAATGGAACACCTGTAGTGGGATTTCCATCCAGATCGTATCCTTGTTCATGGAGTGAGTTTATGCTATCAATAATTGTCTTTGCAAGGGTATCAATCTTATCCTGAATACTTGGAATGCCCGTTGTTTTTTCCTGGCCAAGTAAGCCGTAAGATTCAATTGTACCGAGGAGTTCCCCATTGCCAATTGCAACAGAATTTTCACCAATTTTTATTTTGGCGGGGTCAACGAGTTTCCCTGTATCGTCATATCCAATTGAAAAATCATTTTTGGTTTTACCGGAAACCAAAAATTCTGTTCCGACCGCTATATTTACCATCCCTTTTTCCCCTGGAGCAACCTTAATGTCAACCAGTTTGGATAACTGATCGACCAAGACATCTCGTTGATCATAAAGGTCATTTGGCTGATAATTATTTGGAACTAGTCGGGAAATCTGGTCATTGAGATTGGCAATTTGGGAGGCCAGTGAATTGACTTCCTTTTCTTTTGTCGAAATAACATTTTTTAAATCACTCTTTATTTGATTTAGAGACGCTGCGAGGTGATTGAAGGTTTCCGCGACAGCGACACCCCTCTGTCTGACAACGCCTCGGGCTGATGAGCTTTCGGGATTTTTCGTAAGCTCTTCCCAACCCTTCCAGAATTCATCCATTGTAACTGAAAGGCCGCTTTCAGAAGGTTCATTCAAGAGTTCTTCTATTCTCATAAATGTATCGCTTTTTGCTTCCCAGTATCCAAAGTTCTTATATTCGCCTCGAAATTGTACGTCAAGGTATTCTTCGCGGAGCCTGACAATCTTATTGACTGCGACCCCGGTTCCAAGTTGGGAAGGAGACCGGTCATTGTTCATGCCCGGCCCGGGTATTGCGTTGGTCGCCTGCATCTCTGCCCGCTGCCTTGAATATCCTATTGTATTTGCATTTCCAATATTATGACCGGTAATTGACAATGCCGTTTGCTGGGCAAACAGGCCTCTTTTGCCTAATTCCAATCCATGAAAGGTTGAAGCCATCCTATCCCTCTCCTTGAAAAAATCTCATCTATATTTTTGCATCCAATAAATTCGAATAACGATTCACAGCATTCGGCCCATATCCAACCGTCTGTTCCTTCCGGGCAAAAAGTCCAATGGAATATTGGAGGTAGGAAAGTGACGTGTGGATCAGCTTCTGGTTGTGCTCGTTCACACGTGACAGATCTGCAATTGTTTCACGTAGTTTTTTTGCCGTTCTGTTAAGCTTTTCTTTCATTACAAGATTTTCTTCCTGCTCCATGATTTTGTCTAATGTAAAGGATTCAGCATTTAAACCTTTTAAACTTAAATAGTCACAGACTAGCTGTTCCCTCCGGCCCTCAAGTTCCTGAATCTTTTCAATAATGGCAGCTTCGCGGACAGTGATGCTCCTCAATTCAGTAGCATCCCCATTTATTAATGCATCTCGCTTTTCATCGCTCAATTTAAGAAGGGCTTGATGTGAAAGGAGGCTCTCCTCCAGAATTGCTAACAGGCTATGAAAAATGGCCATTTTTAAGTCTCCTATTCAATGTCGTTTTTCCAAAAGCCCACGAGTTTATCGGCAATTTTCGAACTGTCTACCTTGTAAGAACCATCGGCTATTTGCTGTTTTAGTTCTTGAACACGCTTTTGCCGTTCGGCCTGCTCACTTGCAGCTGCCTTTGCCATTTCTTTTCCGCGTTCCGAAATTTTCACTTCGGAAGTGGAAGATTTTTTTTCTATATTTACGTTATTTAATCGATTTTGCTGATTTTGATAGGAATAGAACCCGTATTTCGCGTCAATCCGCATGAATATCCCCTCCCGTTACTCTTTAATAATAATCGGCAAAAAGAAAATAAAGTTTAGTGTATATTTTAAAGAAAAATGAAAATAAGCAGCGGTTAGGCAGGATTCCCCGCCTGCCGCTGCGATTCCTTCAAAGTTGAAAAAATTTAAGACTTACTGTTTATATTCAGCCCCACGAAATCTATTTCGAGCTGCTGGTGCTGCCTCAAATAAACCTCTGTCTTTCCCGGGGTGTAATTGTGGATAGTTTTATGAGGGGTAAATTCTGTTTCAACTCCGCCCTGCTCCCACTTAATCTCAAGTTCAGCAGGCGTATAATTTATTTTTACGGCACCAGGGCTTGGAATGAAAGCAATCCCTGTTTCAACCGGAGGAGGATTCCCCTTATCGGCTGAAATTGACACTAAGGCATCTCCTTTTTGTTCAATCGCCGCCATTTGATCGCCTTCCATTGAAATCTGCCCGATTGCCTCCAAAGCCGCTTGTCGTGCTTCAGCGGTTACATCCGCTAAAAAATCGGTCCTCGTTTTCAAATTGACATCACTTCGGGCCTGGTCCTGGTTAATTTCCAGGATTGCAGCTTTCCGTTCAATTGACATCTTCGCAGGCTGCTGCTTCATCGATAACTGAGCTGGGATTTGCTGAATCTCCTGAACGGGATCAATTCTTTTCAGTCCAATCTGTGCGTTTACCTGACTTATGCGGATTTGCGGAAACAATAGAATCACCACCTAAACATATGTATCCATTTTCATGATACCAAAAGGTGCCAATAAGAGATACAAATTTTACTGATTTTCCGTTCGAAAATTAAGCTTTTTTATCAATTAAATGACCCAAAAACTCGGTCATCGCCGCATACATATCGAGAAGCTTCTTCGGCGGGATTTCTCTCACGACTTCATTCGTCTGATCATCAACAAGTTTTACGTAGTATTCTCCCAGTCCCTCATGGAACTCAAACTTCAAATGGGATTGCGAGGATTCCAATATTTCATTCATGCTTTCAATTACTTTTTCAGTCTGCTTTTTTGTTGGCGCATCCTTTTTCTGTTCTTGGCCAGTAGGGGTTATTCCCTTCACTTTTGGAATGAAATCGTCCTGTTTGATCAAGGCTTCCAGGCTTTTCGCGCTTTGCATCGATACCTTGTCCAGCATACTTACTCCTCCCCAAGGGATAAATTGTTATTGAGGTTATCGGATAAATCTGGAGTTTGTTTAATATAGGTTCTTGGCATTACTTTTTGAATTTAGAATATCAATATCGAATTATGGATTTATATGATAAAATGAAAACATACGTTCCGTCGAGAGGGTGATTGGTTTATGTTCGGAGAATTAAATCAAGTCCAAATTAATGTTTTAATTGCAAGTATTATCGGGGACGGGGAACTTACAAAATTGTACAAAGGAAGCAGGAGAAAAAATAGCAGTTATAGGGAGCATTACGGTGAAAAGCAAAAAGAATACCGTGAATGGAAAGCTCAAATCATGAATAATTTATTTTATATTACACCAAAAAGCCAAACGTTACGGTCCGCTTCCAATCCCATTTTTACAATTTTGCTAAAAGAATTCTACAAAGATAATAGAAACAAAAATATTCCACATTCATTTTTGAAACATTGCACACTCCCCTACTTTTTAGCCATACTGTATATGTACGATGGTACATTATCCATCAGCCACCGTATAAACCATCTAAAGCAAAAGGTCTATATAACCCCGCACATATATCTATATTTACAAAACTACACTCCAGACGACCTAACCCAATTGAGTGCCCATATTGAAAAAACATTTAATATCCCGTTACATTTGGCAAGCAGAACAGATGGACATGGTTTTATACTGCGAACAACTTCTGTTAAAGAAGCGTTTGCCTATTTGGAAACGATTAAAGAAGTGTCTAAAGATTGTCCAACCATGTATTATAAAACTAATTGGGACTTTCGTTTAAAAACAGAAAAAGAGAAATGGAAAGAAAAACACCCTAATTATGACCTAGTTGTAACAAGTTCAGAAAGATTTCGTAAATACACTCTCGAAGAAACTGAAAATTTGATAAGGTTTAAGAGATATGGCATTACTGATCAAACTATTGCAGATTTATTAGGCAGAAGCTATTGGTCGGTAGTCTATAAACTTCGTGAAATGAGAAAAATGAATTTACTATAAAGTAAAAATATGAGAAAAAGCCTAAGGAGAAAATCCTTAGGCCTTTTAAAATTAGTATTAACGAAGAAGTTGTAGAACTCCTTGTGGTTGTTGGTTCGCTTGCTTTGCGACTGTATCTTTCGAGTACAGAATAGACTATATCTTCATCCACAGTTTTCATGGAGCTGGGCACTTCGAACAGCATTGGCTGCCCTACGAGATTCATAGCCATAGCATTCGCCTTAGACCGTGTTCTCTAGTCGTTGAACCTTCTCCAGAGTTTCCTCACAGGAGCTTGGCTGCTGATTATCCATTGGTTCATCTCCATCATTTTCAAACCTTTACGCTAATCGTTTCCAATTACGTTGTGGTTGATGAAGCTTTAGGAAGTTCCAGCAATTCACCCAGTTATACTCTAGTTCGTTACCAAACTAGACGCCCTTAAATCATTATCTCAAGAGTTGTAATACTCCCTGAGGTATTTGATTTGATTGAGCCAACATAGCTTGTGCTGCTTGAGAAAGAATAGAATTCTTTGTTTGCTCCATCATTTCTTTCGCCATCGTGCGAACATTTGCTTTCACAAATGACTAGACTATATCTTCACCCTCTAGCATTCTAGTAGGGGTCGGGCACTTCGGATTCACAATGCTGATGGACATTGTTTCACCTATGGATTTCATCATCATAGCCTTCGCCTTAGATGGTTTATCCTAGTCGTTGAACCTTCTCCACTCTTTCGAGACAGGAGCTTGGCTGCTGATTGCCCAATCTTTTCTTTTATCAAACCTTCACGCTTGTCGTTTCCAACTACGTTGTGGCAAGAAAAGCTCTAAGGGTTTTCCAGCAATTCACCCGATTATTATCTCTAGCCGTTACCAGCTAGGACGACTGTGCTTGTCACTGCTCTTAAGCCGCTAAAGCATAATCTACGTCACGGATACGAGATTCCGCAGCAGTTAGGTTTTCTGCACCATTATTAAGGTTGTTAATTGAGTGCTCAAGACGATTTTGTACAGCACCAAGATTAGAACGGTTGCTTGATACAGTATTAATTGCGGTTTGGACTTTTGCCAAATTTGCTGTAGCTGTTGCATTAGTTCCATCTAGCGCTGCTAAACCGGCTGCGCTGACATCAACCCCAAGCGTAGCTGCTTTATTGTCTGATAAAGTTAAAGTTATTTTTTCGCCAGAATTAGCTCCAACTTGAAAATCTACAGATGCTACAGTACCATCAAGGATGTTTTTAGTATTAAACTTAGTTTGAGTCGCGATATCATTAATTTGAGCTGATAATTGTGCTATCTCTTTATCGATTTCAGCATTATCAGTTGTTGTCTGTGTTCCATTAGCTGCTTGAGTGTACAATTCTGCCATACGCTGCAACATTGCATGAGTCTCGTTTAAAGCTCCTTCAGCAGTTTGAATAAGAGAGATGCCATCTTGAGCATTACGGCTTCCTTGTTCCATACCCCGAATTTGGTTACGCATTTTTTCAGAGATAGCAAGACCAGCTGCATCGTCACCGGCACGGTTGATTTTTAATCCTGAGGATAATTTCTCCATTGATTTAGACTGTGCAGTTGATGCTGTGTTCAGCTGGCGGTGAGTGTTCAGCGCCGCGATGTTGTGATTGATACGCATAATTTTTTTCCTCCCTAAACTTGTAATATTTTTTAAAAGGGTTTCCCTTTTTAAGGGTAAATTTATAATAAACCTTTCGGCTTATTAACTAGGTGAGTGGTTTGTTGCTTTTTGTCTTACAATAGTTATTATCGGAAACCTGATAGAATGATTTAGGGTTTTTCGAGAGATTTTTTATCATTTATCTTTTTGATAAGCTAAAGGAAATCCTAAATCATCAAATTCTTATAGCTGTTTGATTGCCTTGTTTTAATTATCGGATTTTGATTCGGGTTGTTTAGCCTATCATCAAAAAATATTAATTTAATTTTTTGATCTGCGTTGTTACGCCATCAATGGCATTGACGACCTCGTCAACCTCGGCTGTCTGGGATTCAATTGCGGCATTGAGAGCTTCGGTTTGTTTTCGGACCGTTTCCACTTCACCCGATATTTGTTCACCATATTGCGCTCCGTCTTTTGTCGCATTGAGCATCTGATTGACCATTTCCTTAATACTATTGATGCTGCGGACGATTTCATCGGCTGTAATCGCCTGTTCTTTTGCAGCGTTTGTTACCGCATTTGACTGGTGGGACACATTTTCAACAGCAGAGACAATGGCATGTCCGCCCTTGGCTTGCTCAGCAGTTGCCATGGAGATTTGCTGGACCTGCTCCTTTGTACTAGTGATCCCTTTAACGATTTCCTCAGCGGTAATCGATTGCTCCTTCGTGGAAACAGTCATTTCTTCCGCCTGCTTCGTCACGTTTTGAACTGCTTTCGTGATAAATTCACTATTTCTTGTCTGCTCTTCGGTTGCTGCGGCAATTTGATTCATTTCTTCTGTTACTCTCGAAATGCCTTGCGTGATTTTTCGGATTGCCTGGTTTGTTTTTTCAGCCAACTGATTGCCAACTTCTACTTTTACAGCACCTTCCTTAAAGGCAGAAACCGCAACAGAAGCTTCACTCTGAATCCCCTTAATAAGGACGGCGATTTCCTTTGTCGCATTGGCCGAACGTTCTGCCAGCTTCCGAACTTCTTCTGCAACGACCGCGAAACCCTTGCCGTGTTCACCGGCACGTGCTGCCTCGATGGCGGCATTAAGTGCGAGTAGATTTGTCTGCTCAGCAATATCATCAATGACTTCAATGATGCTGCCAATTTCTTCAGAGCTTTTGCCAAGCTCCTGCATCACTTCACTTGCATGGTTAATAACCTCGGATATTTCTTTCATTCCGCTTAATGTTTCGTTCAGAGACTCTGTTCCTTCTAAAGCGTCATTTTTAACTGTGTGGCTCAGTTCATTTACAGTCTGGGCGCTTCCGGCTACCTGCTTAATGGAGACAACCATTTCCTGAAGTGTTTCAGTTGTTTGTTCAAACGTTTCGGTCAGGTTCACGGCACTGTCGCTCACGACATTGATCGATTTACTCATTTGTTCAATAGAAGCAGAAATTTGCTCTACATTCGCGCCAGCATTCCCGGCGTTTCCAGCTACCTGTTCAATCGAAGCCATCATTTCCTGAATGGCCGAAGACGTTTCAACCGCGGATGCTGATAACTGATCCGCGCTTCCCGCTACCAAATTAACTGAGGCACTCATTTCTTCAACCGCTGCAGAAATTTCATGGACCCCTGCCGCTGTTTCATTGTTGCTGCCGGCAATTTGCTGGATAGATGCAACTAGTTCAATGACTGCTTCATTCGCTGTATTCATTGAGTCATCGAGTTCTTTCGCGCTGACTGCGGTTTGATCAATTGATTTCTTTATTTCATTTACAGATTCATTTGTTACCTCGGCATTCCTAGTTACCGCCTTTACCGTCCTTTTTATTATTTTTGTCATTATGAATGAAATTAAAATCGCAAAAATAATTGAAATGATAGTTACAATAAAAGTTTGAGAAATGGCCCTAGAGGCATTTTCTTGTGCAGCATTAATATAAACATCATTGTAGTCATCAATTCCCTTTTCAAGTTCATTTAAGGAATCTGACATTTTTTCGGACAGCTCGGTCATTTTTGCCATCTGCTTAAGAATAATATCCATATCGTTAGTTCTGGAATCCTGGAAATAGCCAGGAGTTATTTCATACCATTCTTGAAAGTTTTCTTGAAAATCTTTTAAAGTTTTTTGGTTTTGTTTTGTTATTAATAGCTTTTCAAGTTCTTTTATATCATTATTTATAGCTTTAACATCCCTATTGAATAAACTTTCGATGTTTGATTTTTCCGCTTCACTCGGGACATACACGTGCTTCACAACGTAAAGTCGTACTCTGGTTTGATGTTCCTTTAAGTCTCCTAGATGATTAAACTTCTGAACTTGTTCTTCCATATTATTAATATTGTCTGTCAGTAGATTAATATTTTTATATGACACAAGTTCTATTAAGATTAGCAAACTTAGTAAAATAATATAACTGCCCCAAAGTTTTACATTCATCGAGGTCTTTGGAAATAAATTCCTCGCTTTTGATTCACTTGCATTTTCATTATTCATTTTTTATCCCAGCCTTTTTTTAAATTTGATATATTTTTCTCTCGTTGTCTTTGATATAAGGCTTTCCCTCCAGTGGAAAAATGAAATTTTATAATAAACCCGGTTTTTTGATGAAAACCTAGGATATTTGTGCTGGTTGTTGATTAAAAGAAGCTTTGTTTTCCAATAACTCTTCCCTGTAAATGGCGACTTCCTTGGGAGCATCGATGGCAAAGCGAAGAGATTTCGTTTCGGTCTGCAGAATGGTTACTTTTATTGAGTCCCCTATTTGAATCGTATCGCCGATTATTTTGTAATTCTTTCTTAACTTTTTGACCACATCGGGTTTGACACGGTCTATTGGAATATCGTCTGGAGCTTCAATGGCCAATTTTAGTTTTGAAGCAAATTGAATGGCAGTTACCTTAACATTCCCTCCAATAATAACAGCTTGACCAATCTCCCTTCCGATAATCAGCATGTTGCAACCTCCTTGTCGCAAACTAAAATTTTTGCGCATTTAGAAATGAAATAGGTGATGACTTTTTATAATCTTACATATTCAAATGAGCATGTTTTATTTATCGACAATTCCGGCGTGTGGTTTAGCATCCCTTCAAAATTCAAATTTTTGTTTTTATAAAAAAACTGCCGGCTAAAGATAGCCGACAGTTTTTTCATACTTCTCATTACATATTCAATTGAGATGAGAGCCACGAGCCTTGTGAATTAAGTTGTGATAAGGCCTTTTCCATGGCGGTGAATTGCTTCCACAGCCTTGATTCATAGGCGCGGACTTTATCCTGTTCTCTGAAAATATTACTATCCAAAGCTTTTAATTGTTTTGCAATAAAACTTTCTGTATCGACAGTGGAATTCGGG
This sequence comes from Bacillus sp. B-jedd, assembly GCF_000821085.1. Taxonomy (GTDB): domain Bacteria; phylum Bacillota; class Bacilli; order Bacillales; family Cytobacillaceae; genus Bacillus_D. The sequence goes on along the minus strand of NZ_CCXR01000001.1, from coordinate 720,219 downwards.
GAGCCGGCCTGCGACCCCAGCTTTGAAATCGTCAGGTTCAACCGGTCATAAATTCTCCAGGCAAAACCGCTTTCTTTATGCATAGACTCGTTTGTTGCGGTCGTATCTGTTGGTTTATCTGAAGCACCTTTTAAGGTGAAAAGGCGTTTAACATCCTCTAGATTCGTCTGTAAGACGCCTTTTAGTTTAGCTTCATCAAGAACCAGCTTGCCGTTATCACGGTAATTCTTTGAAAAATCAATGCCTATATCCCTTAGCGTCTTAATACCCGACGCAATAGCATCACTATTTTCAACTGCCGCGTTCAGGCTGTTCCTCATTTCAATAAGAAAGCTACTGATGGTAGAATCGTTCGTCAACAAGCCGCTCTTAGCTCTTTCATCCCACAGTTTAATTTCATTTTCTTTCATATCTTTCTTCTGGTCGTCCAGGAGCGGCGGGTATTCCCTGTATCTTTTTTCAGTTAAACGCCCATTGAGGTCTGCAATCAGCTCATTATATTTTTCCACAAATGTTTGGATCCCTTTGAATATCCCCTCTGTATCGCTTCCAACCTGGATGGAGACAGGCTTGTCTTCGGTAACATTTGCCTTCAGGTTAAACGCGACGCCGTCGTAGGTAAACGTGTTTGAAGCAATATCAATTTCCATTCCATTTATCGTGACTTTACCCGGGATTGCATCTGCTCCTGATACAGACGTATCCTTTAAATTTAGCGGTAAAGGGGTTGTCCCGTCTGAGTTTGGAACTTGAATGTTACTGATATTAATCTGTCCATCAGTTCCATTAACTGTCGAGGTTAGGACAAGGCTGCCGCCAACATTCTCAGCCTTCACATTTGTATCTTTTGTATAAGAATTGATTTTAGCTACGGCGGCATCAAGAGTGCCCACTTCGATTTCAATCGTTTGATTGTTTAATGTGAAGGAAAACGGCCCATCTACTTTTTGGCCATTACTTTGAAAACTTACTATGGCTGGCTTATCGGGTTGTGTAAGAGTAGCACTCGAAATGACTAATCCCGCTTGGCTGCTATTACCGGCGGACGAAACTTCAATTGCCGGATTGCTTGAAGTAACGCTTTGTTTGTTGAAAGTTGACTGAAGTCGAAGAGCTTCCATCGCCTTTCTGAATTCGTCTACTTTTTTATTCACATCACGGTATGCTTCCGATTTCCATGTTGTTGAGATTTTGGTTTGCTGCATTTTATTCAAGCGGCTACTTTGGACTTTTACAAGATTGGCGACAATCTCGTCTGTATTCATACCGGACGCCAGGCCGCTTATTCTCAAGGTCGTACTGTTATTGATCACCGTTGGTCCCCCTTTACTCAAATCTGTAAACGGTTGTTTTCTATTTAATCGGCAGAACCAAAAAAATGTTTAGTGTATATGCAAAAAATCGGGACAGCGCATGTCTATCCCGTTTTTGCCAATAGAATTTATTTTAATATACTGTTTGCAATTCCCATCATCTGGTCTGCATAAGAAATGGCCCTTGAATTCATTTGATAGCCTCTCTGGGTAGCCATCATATCAGTCATTTCTTTTGCCAGGTCGACATTGGACCCTTCAAGGAAACCGGCGGAAACCTTACTTTCCCCAGCACCCATGATCCTAATATAGTCGCCGGCAACAGCCCCTCGAGGAAGGACACTTTCGTCCAGGACATACTGATTATCCCCGCTGTTTTTTAACAGATGCGGATTCTGGATGTCGGCGATTCCGACTCGCTGATTTGAAAGTGTGATGGCTCCTGTCTGCTTGTTTTTCAGCTGGATTTGGCCGTTTGCTTCTATTTTCACTTCGTGCCTGCTATCAAATTCGATTGGGTTTCCGTCTTGATCGAGCAAATAACCTCCGTTGGCATGGACGAGGTGATAGGTTCCCTGGCCATTCGGATTCGGGCTAAGATGGAAGTTGCCATCCCTCGTATAATGAGTACCTGTCACATTCCCATTTGCAGAAGGAGTCCCTATTTGGAAAAATCCGCTGCCGCCAATCATTAAATCAAACGGATTTCCTGTTTCCATGGCAAGGCCTTGGGACATATCCCGCTGGGTCATCCCGGCATTTACTCCATAACCGACCCTGATTCCAGATGGAGTCAGCCTTCCTGTTTCCTCCCCACCACCGCGGTTATTGATTTGGGAAGCAAGGATTTCGGAGAAGCTCTGTTCCCGGCGCTTGAAGCCAGGTGTATTCACATTGGCCATATTATTGGCGGACGTATCAATTTTTTGCTGGAAGGCCTGCAAGGCACCGGCGGAAATATATAAAGACGTATTCATTTTTCTTTGCTCCTGTCCTTAAATAAATGATCAGCCATTGAGCTTTCCTACAGAATACAGTTGGTCGAAGGAGCGGTCATAGACGCCAATTACTTTTTGATTGGCTTCATAGCCCCGGACCATCATCATCATGTCTGTCATCGTCTGGGCGGTGTCAACATTCGATTGTTCCAAGAAGCCTTGGCTCAAGGATACTCCAGGATTCCCATTCAGCTGAAGGGGTGCCTCTGACCTGTAAACATTCGCACCAAACCTAGTTAGATTATTTGGATTATCGGCTACAGCAATCCCAATTTGCCCTCCGGGTCTTGTCCGGCCCGGCTGGCCAGGATAAAGGATGATTTCCCCGTCCTTTGTTATGTTTATATCCTGCCTGGCGATACTGGTTCCAATCTGGATTGGCTGCCCATTTCGGCCTAGAACTTTATATCCATCCGATGTGACTAGACTGCCTTGTGAATCGACATCCCATTTCCCTTTCCGGGTGTAGCCGATTCCTTCACCAGGTATTTGGACGGCAAAAAACGCAGCTGGTTTCACTTGCCTCCCGCCTTCATTTCTTGTTGGAATTGCCTGGTCATCTAAAGCAATATCAAGCGGCTGATTGGTTTCGACCACTGCTCCTTGCTGGAAACTCGGCACCCGGTCCTGGGTGTATACACCATTTGATAGCACTCCAACCTGGACAGGGAACCCAGGAATTTGGCCTAAGCTTCCGTTTGGTATAGCAGCAGCTTCGTTATAATCCTTGATTCGCTGAATAACGAAATTAGGAAAAGACCGAAGAACGGTGTCATCTTTTTTGTAGCCAGGCGTCTGGGCATTTGCCAGATTGTCCGCCAAGGCTTCCTGCCTCCGCTCCATCGCGATCATTCCTGAAGCGGCGGAATACAGCCCTCTTATCATTAGAAAATCTCCTTTCTTTAAGGGATTAGGATAGATAGAAGCTTCATGCTATCCCATTGATTACATCAATTATGTGTATAAATTAACGAGCAACCCTTTTATTTCCCCGATTTTGGACAGTATCGAAAGCTGGTCATTTTGCTGGCTGAGGATTTGGTCAGTCAGTTCAACGAGTTTCTTATCAAGGATTTGAACGGTTTTCAGTGATTTGTTGCCGCCGAAAGGATCCCACGTTTCTGCATGGTAAAGCCCTACTCCATTTTTGGTCACATCATCCATGAATCTTTTGACAAGTGATTTATATTTACGGAGTTCCTGAAAGGTCGGCTGTTCGCTAAGCTTCTGCCCCTGGCTGTCAATCTCCTCGAGGAGCTGTTGGAGATGGGTTTCAGTCAGCTCCTTGGAGTAGGAATTGATAATGTTCTGGAAAGCAGGGGACGGAACAGAACTCCGCCCCGCTGGATTAAGACGCTGCTCGCCAAAACTGGCTCTTACCGATTCTTGTACTTTCATTGGCACTTCCCCTTCATGTTATTAGGAAGGAATGACAATTACTTAATCTTTTCAATCTGGATATTCACATCAGTAATTGCTTTTACAACCTCTTCCACTTCATTCGTTTGGATTTGGATGCCCGCATTCAATTCCTCTGTCTGCTTCCGGACATTGCCAATTTCCATTTCGATCTCTTGTCCGTATTTTGCCTGTTCATTTGTCGCGAATGTGATTTGCTTAACCATCTCTTTAATATTATTGATATTGCTAACTATTTCATTGGAGGTAAGCGCCTGTTCCCTTGTGGCCGCGGTCGTCGAAGCTGATTGACTTGTCACATTTTCAATTGCTTCAACAATTGCCTGGCTTCCACGTGCAAGTTCGGCGGTCGCAATTGAAATTTGCATGACCTGGTCCCTAGTATCGGTGATCCCTTTTACAATTTCTTCAGCAGAAATGGATTGTTCCTTCGTAGAATGCATCATCTCCGAGGCTTGGGCAGTTACATTTTCAACTGCACTTGTAATAAACTTGCTATTCTGGGTTTGTTCTTCGGTTGCCTTGGCAATTTGGTGCATTTCCTCGGTAACTTGTCCTATGCCATCAGTTATCTTATGGATAGCTTGGTTAGTTTTTTCGGCAAGCTTGTTTCCTGTCTTTACCTTTTCTTCTCCGTCTTTGATGGAGTTGATCGCAACCTTTGTCTCATCCTGTATCCCTTTAATGAGGACAGCGATTTCCTTTGTCGCTTTCGCTGATCGTTCTGCAAGTTTCCTGACCTCTTCCGCGACAACGGCAAACCCTTTTCCATGTTCCCCGGCGCGGGCGGCTTCGATTGCCGCATTCAATGCCAGAAGGTTGGTCTGCTCAGCAATATCATCGATCACCTCAATAATCGTGCCGATTTCCCGGGAACTATTACCCAGTTTTTCCATTACCTCGCTTGCCTGGTCAATCACGATTGAAATATCCTTCATGCCCGCTAGTGTTTCATCAAGGGAATGAGTTCCTTCAAGTGCGTCATTCTGGACAGTCATGCTCAATGTATTGACCTTCTGTGCACTGTCCGCCACCAGCTGAATCGAAGCAAGCAATTCCTCTATCGTATGAGCTGCCTGTTCGGCTGTCTCGGTTAGCCCTCCGGCATTGACGCTGACACCTTTTACCGATTTGCTCATTTCTTCGATAGCTGCCGAGATTTCCTCGACATTTGAACCGGCATTGCCGACATTCCCCGCAACCTGTTCGATGGTCGCCATCATTTCCTGGATGGCAGAAGAAGTTTCTTCGGCTGACGCGGCCAGCTGTCCGGCACCGCCAGATACCTGGCTTATCGACGCGCTGATTTCTTCAATCGCCGCGGAAATTTCATCAACCCCGGAAGCCGTAACATTGGCATTTCCGGCGACTTGCTGAATCGACGCAACCAGCTCGCTGACAGATTGATTTGTTTTGTCCATTGAGGTATCCAGGCTTTCGGCACTCGCGGCCGTCTTATTTATTGAATTTTTAATTACATCGACTGATCGGGTTGTGTGGTCTGCGTTTTCAATCACCCCGGAGACCGAACGGGCAATCGCCCTTGTTATGCTAAAGACAATGATAATACTTAAAAGTGTGGAGACCAGGGCGACTGCAATAATAAGCCGTTTGCCATCTTTGTCTTGTTTTTCAGCCTTCTCGGTCATATCGGCCAATGTACTTTCTGTATTCCCTTTCATTTCAACGAGGCTTGCATTCGCTGCTCCCGCAATTTTCCCCATCTCATTGAATTCATAAGCGAAACCTGGATCGTCCGCTTTAGACTTTTCTATTACCGACGGAATTAAGTTTTTATATTCGATGAATTTCTCTTCAAATTGATTTAGGAGCAAACTATTATTACTGTTTCCGAAAAGAGTGCGGAGTGTTTCTATTTCCCTTTCAATTCCCTTGATGGTTTTGCTGATTTCCTCTTCAATCTGCTTTTCATATACAGTCTCTGATTCTGTACCATGTTTGGCAATCTTCAGGCCTAACTGAGACATATTATTCGTCAGTTCATCCACCGTTTTAACCTTTTGTGATTCCTCATTGACAATTTTGTTGACCGATTCCGATAAAGCATTAATATTCATATAAGACATTATACTCACGAGCAATAGAAGCAACAGTATTGTCATAAAACTTGCCCAAAGTTTTGTTTTCATCGTAAATCTATCCAGGAATCGTGTCTTTTTCATATGTTATTCTCCTCTGTCAAATGAATGCTAGCAGTAAAGGTTTTATAAAGTGGGTTGCAATTTTTTTAGTTCATCCAGTCTGGTCGTGTCCTCAAGCAGCTTTTCTATATCCAGTAGGATAATTAAGCGGCCATCCAATTTTGATATCCCAAGCAGATATTCTACATGTTTTAGTTCCATTAAATTAGGCTGCTGAATGGATTCAGAAGGGATATCCTGCACAGCGGTAGCCGCATCTACCACGATTCCTATTTCTTTGCCCCCGGCCTGAACAATAATGATTCTAGTAGAATCAGAGTGCTCCTGGAGTTTTCCAGTCAACGCGGCGCTTAAATCAACGATAGGCGTTACGACATCCCTTATAGTCGCGATCCCCAGGACATGAGGCGGGCGGTTAGGATAGGCAGTGACAGGTTCCATTCTCTCAATTGAGACAACCTGGTGGATTTGTACGCCGTATTCCTCCCGGCCCACCCTGAAAATAAGGGCTTTAAAATCCTTAATGTCTGTTGTCATTTTTTCTTCACCTCTTGCTGATTAAGATTTGATTGTGTCGCCCAATGTATCTTTCATGAACTCAGGCAGTTTTAGGAGGGTAATCAGGCGGCCATCGATTTTCGCGACTCCGCCGAAGAAATCCCTATTAAATTGAAGGGTTGATGGCGCCTCGATCGCATCTGGCTGAATATCCATTACGTCACTTGTCTCGTCCACAATCAGACCCATTTCAACTTCTTCGTATTTTGCAATGATAATCCGTGAATAGTCCGTATATTTCGCCTGGCCAAGACCCAATTTACTTCGCAGGTCAATGACCGGAGTCACATTTCCCCGCAGGTTAATGACACCTTTCACATAGGCTGGGGCATTAGGGACTCTTGTTATCGGTAGAAGCCGTTCGATGCCCTGGACCTGTTCAATCTCGAGGCCGTACTCCTCTTCTCCGAGTTTAAATGCGACAATTTTTACTATACTCATAAGGAAGGTGCATCCTTTCTGTTAAACAAACTGATTAGAATCAATGATTAAAGCAACTTCTCCAGTTCCGAGAATAGTAGCTCCCGAAATGGCGTAAAGATTATTCAAGAAGCTTCCTAGTGATTTTAGGACGACTTCCTGTTGTCCAAGCACCGAGTCAACGACAAGGCCGACGGTTTTATCCCCTTTTCGGACAATGACAATATAAAGTTGATTCTGCTCTACTACTGTGGTGGCAGACGGTATTTGGAACGCATCTTTTAAATACACGAGCGGTACGATATTCCCGCGGAATTGAATGACCTTCTGTTCATAAAGAGCTGAAACCTGGTCTTTTCCCACGGTGGTTATTTCGACAATCGAACTAAACGGTATCGCGTACGTTTCCTCTTCAACCTTTACTAGCATCGAGAATATGATTGATAGCGTTAAAGGAAGCTGAATGCGGAAGGTTGATCCCTGTCCTGGTATGGAATCGATCGTAATCGTGCCGCCAAGTGACTCTATTTTCGTTTTGACAACATCAAGCCCAACGCCGCGGCCCGAAATATCGGATATCTTATCAGCGGTACTGAATCCTGAGGCGAAAATCAAGGAGAAGATTTGCTGGTCAGTTAAAGTTGCAGCTGCCTCTTCAGTCACTACCCCGCGCTCAATAGCCTTTTCGAGAACCTTGTCGCGATTGATTCCTTTTCCGTCATCCGCCACTTCAATAAACACATGGTTACCGCCATGATAGGCTTTTAAGACGATTTTTCCTTCTTCCGGTTTATTGCTTAACCGCCTTTCCTCCGTTGATTCTAGGCCGTGGTCAAGTGCGTTCCTCAATAAATGGACAAGAGGATCGCTGATTTCGTCAATAACAGTCCTGTCTAATTCCGTCTCCGCGCCTTCAATCACTAATTGGACTTTTTTATTTAGTTCTTTCGCCAAATCCCTGACCATTCTTGGAAATCTGTTGAAAACTTGCTCAACTGGAACCATTCGCATATTCAAAATCAATCCCTGTAAATCGGTGGAGATTCTCGTCATATGCTCTACTGTTTCCGTCAATTCAGAATGCTCTGTTTTTCGTGCAATCTGTTCAAGCCGTCCCCGGTCTATGATCAATTCACTGAACAGATTCATTAAGTGGTCAAGTTTATCAATATCCACTCTAATTGATTTGGAGCGGTGTTTTTTCTTTTCAGACTCTTTGGCTGCCTCAGGTCTCCCTGCCTTTTTCTGGTCCTCTTTTACCTTTTGCTGAACAGATGAAGTCTCTTCTAATTCCTGGACAAGCCGCTCCATGACAGTCACATTTCTTACTTCTGAAATATTCAACAAATGGGTCTTCAAATGAGAAGGATCCTGCTCGGTGAGGACAAATAATGTGAATGAATCCTCAAAATCTCCTTCTTCGATCTGCTCGGCGGAAGGAATTGCCTGAACGATGTCGCCCATCTCCTCGACGGCTTGAAAAACCATGTAAGCCCTAACCGATTTCATGATTGATTTCTCATCAATGGTAACTTTGACTTCATATAATTGATGGCCAGTCATTTTTGCATACTCCAAGGCTGAAGATAAGTATTCGGGAAGGACCGAATCAGTTTTCAAATCCGTAACTATCTCCATTTCAGCTGTCACTGCAGCCTCTTGAATTGCTGTAGGAACCGCTTTTTCTGGATTTTGGATGCCTTGCAAAAGGCCGACCATGTGCGATACGTCCTCTTTTCCATCTCCACCTTGTTCAATGTTCTCTACCATTCGCTCAATGATATCTACACATTTAAAAATGACATCCATTATATCTGCCGTGATTGTCAATTTTGTATTCCGAAGCAAGTCGAGAACATTTTCCATTTGATGCGTTAATGACGCCAAATCCTCAAATCCCATTGAGGCCGCCATTCCTTTCAGAGTGTGGGCGGAACGGAAAATTTCATTGATGATGCCAATGTGCTCGGGCTCAGCTTCAAGACGAAGCAGCTCTTTGTTAATAACTTGCAAGTGTTCCTTGGACTCTTCTATAAACATTTCTAAATAATCGTTCATATCCATACGAAAATACCCTCGCTGTACAGTTTATAAAAATTCTTGTTTTTGAATGATCATTACAGGTTGTTTTGCCGGAATGGTGGATGTTTTTCCAACCCACTCAACTTTTAACCTCAAAAAAGGGACCCTTTCCATCAGGATCCCTTTTTAAAACAGGTCCTTTTCGACCTATAAAAAGCCTTTTTTCATTAGCCTAATACTTTTGTAATTGATTCCATGACGCGGTCTGCCTGAAAAGGTTTTACAACAAAATCCTTCGCGCCCGCCTGGATTGCTTCAAGCACCATTGGCTGTTGGCCCATTGCTGAGCACATAATGATATTTGCCTGGGGATGGAAGGATTTAATTTGTTTTACCGCAGTAATTCCATCCATCTCTGGCATGGTAATATCCATTGTAACTACATCTGGACTAAGTTCGCGGTATTTTTCGATGGCATCCGCCCCATTAACTGCCTCGCCGATTACCTCAAGGCCGTTCTTTGTCAATATATCTTTCAGCATCATCCTCATGAATGCCGCATCGTCAACAATTAATACTTTTGCCACCTTTTGTTCCTCCCATGTTTTGTTCTAGGTAGTCATTTTGTTAAGCCGGTCAATGGGACTTATGATGTCGGTTATGCGCACACCAAAGTTTTCTTCGATTACCACGACTTCCCCTTTGGCAATCAGCTTGTTATTCGCCAAAATATCGACTGGCTCACCAGCAAGTTTGTCCAGCTGAATAACAGCTCCCGGGCCAAGCTCGAGGATTTTTCGGATCGGCATTTGCGTACGTCCCAATTCCACCGTGATGGCAAGTGGGATATCATAAAGAATGTCGATGTTCGCTTTACCAGTTTCCGCAGCTTGCGGCTCCGCAAATGTTGTATACTCCACTCTTTGTACATTCGTGTTCGGCTGCGTTCTCGGAGCCGCTGTTGGCAAAGGAGACGGTTGAGCACGAACAGGAGTAGGAGTGTCTGCAATCTCTGGCTGTCGGGCATATTGAATGGCCGTTTCATTAGCAGCAGCAGCTTCCGGCTTTGAACTACCGGTATTTAACAGCTTATGAATCATTTCCTTGCCGAAAGACAGAGGAATGAACTGAATCATATTGGAATCAATCAAACTGCCAACCTTTAACCTAAAGGACACTTCAATGATAATCTCATCCTGAAAATCATCAAGTTTTTTCGGTGGCAGGCCCAATACATCAATTGCCGGTGGAGAAATATCCACCTTTTGATTAAACATTGTGGACATTGATGTCGCGGCTGAACCCATCATTTGATTCATCGCTTCCTGTACCGCGCTTAGATGAAGCTCCGATAGTTCATCTTCAAGCGCTGTTCCATCTCCGCCCATCATGAGACTTGCAATGATCTTCGCATCTTTTTCCTTAATCATTAACAAGTTTTTGCCTCTGATGCCTTCTGTGTAATCAACATGGACCGCAACCTGATTTTCCTTGATGACTTCTTCAATTTTGTCTCTTTCGATTACAGCCAGAATCGGCGTCGTAATTTCGACCCGTTGGTTTAATAAAGTTGACAAGGCAGTGGTAGAACTGCCTAAAGAGATATTGCCGATTTCCCCCAGCGCATCCTGTTCTAATGAACTTAAAAAATCATGGATGGATAAACCAGGGCCAGAATCCAGCTGGTTAAATAATGCGTTGATCTCATCTTGAGATAATGAACCCTCACCCATTTAATTCTTCATCTCCTTCCGCAAAAACAACCTGATCAATCTGGACAGCGTATTTCCCTTTTTGTACGCCCGGATTGCCGAGGTACCTGGCATTGTCCCCTATTTTCACAAGCAGTTTTCCAGTTTCTATTCCTATAACATCCCCATTTTGCAAATTCATCAAATCTGCCACAGATAAGGTGGCATGTCCTATTTCCGCTATTACAGGGACGTTGACATTTTTCAGGTTTTGTTTGATTTTTTCCGTTTGTGGCGGCCTTTTTTTCGCCATAGTCGAAAGAAGCTGATGTGTAGATAGCTTTGGAAGTACCGGTTCCAGAATTAAATGAGGAAGGCATATCGTCATTCGTCCAGTAATATCGCCGATAGTTGCCCGAAGAGCGATAATAATGACGGTATCATTCTGGGACGCAATTTGAATAAACTGCGGATTTGACTCAATTCCTTCCAAGTTTACCTGAATGTTTTCAATGCTTTTCCAGACATCCTGATACATATCAGCAGTACGTGTGAAAATCTTTTTTAATAGTACTGTCTCAATTTCAGTAAGTGCTTCGGACCTTTGTGATTGGGCACCGAAACCGCCCATTAAACGCTCCAGGATTGCATTTGCTACCTGGGGATTGACCTCTATGACCATTTTTCCATCCATTGGATTGACATCAAAAATATTAATAATTGTTTTTGACGGGATGGAGGCAATGAATTCCTGATAGTTTACCTGGTCCACAAGGTCTGTTTCGATTTGAACGTACGTTCTAAGCTGAGCTGAAAAATAGGATGTGAGCATTCTTGAAAAGTTTTCATGGATGCGTAAAATGCTCCGCAATTGATCCTTTGAATAGCGCATCGCGCGCTTAAAGTCGTATATTTTTACTTTATCTTTGTTTTCGGCAACATCGGAAGCCTGAATTTCCCCGCTATGCAAAGCTGATAACAGGGCATCAATTTCCTGTTGTGATAAAACCTCTGCCAAAAGGCATCCCCCTAACTCTTCCATGAGTTATTTAAACGATCGCCGGGAATGGAATGCAAGCTAATTTAAAGACTCCAGTTATCGTTTTAAATTGACAACTTCCTCAAGGATGGAGTCGGAAGTCGTAATTGTCCTTGCATTTGCCTGAAAGCCCCGTTGCGCGACAATCAGCTCAGTGAACTCTTCCGTTAAATCGACATTGGACATTTCCAGTATACCAGCGGCAATATGCCCGCCATTAATATCCTCAATCCGCCCCATTACGCTATTGCCTGAGTTCCCGGTCGTTTCGTACAAAGTGTTTCCTACTTTGCTGAGGCCGCCCGGGTTTGAAACGGTGGCTGTAGCGATGGAGATATTCTCTTCGGAATTTCCGTCCGTGCTCAAGTAATAACCTGTTCCGTTATAAGCCAGTTTTCCACTCGCTCCATCTTCACGGACGACATTAATAAAGCCATTAGAATCAATGGAGTAAGAAGTAAACCTTCCACCATTCACGTCTTCTGTAATATTTATTTTTTGGTATTGGGTTGCTCCTGTTCCATCTTTATAAACCCCTGTTACAAAATACCCATTGGAGTTAACAAGGTCTCCGCTTGCATCCCTCGTAAAGTTACCCGCTCTTGTCAGGTAATTGGCACCGCTGCCAACCTCTGGTGTCACGATAAAATAGGCGTCCCCGTCAATGGCAAGATCCGTCCCAATATTTGTTGTCATCGGACTTCCAGGAGTGTGGATGGTGTCAATTGAACCGATCCGCGTTCCTAGTCCCACCTGCTTTGGGTTAATGCCCCCTGTCTGCGCGGTAGGAGCAGTCGCTCCCGAAATATTTTGATTGATAATATCCTGAAACATGACCCGTCCCTTTTTAAAGCCGACTGTATTTACGTTTGCAATATTGTTACCAATAACATCAAGCTTTGTTTGGAACCCCTTCATCCCCGATATACCAGAGTAAAGCGACTTTAACATATTTTTTCCTCCTTATTTTCACAGCTATGAAATCAAAATTTTATTACTGAATACCTGCTTATTTACTTTCTGGATTTTTAATTTGAGTAACGATTTCCATTGGCACTTTTTGCTCTCCAACCAAATAATAATAACTGCCATAATGGCTTGAAATGCCATCGACAATGCCGCTGGCTGTTGAAATACCATCGACAGACCAGGTGACTTCTTTCCCGATCGCCGCGGCATATTGGTTCATCTGCCGGCCGGAAAACTTCTCAAAAGACGAGTTTAAATTCGTCATCTGCTCTAGTGAACTGAACGTTGCCATTTGGGCGATAAAATCGCGGTCTTGAAGCGGGTTCGATGGATCTTGATTGGATAACTGGGTTGTCAGGATCTTCAAGAAATCATCTTTTCCCAGTATGCTTTTTTCTTCGAAAGATTTTGTTTGGCTATAGATTGATTTGGAATTTGCTGCCGAACTAATATTCACCCAGCCGCCCATAATTGCTGCCTCCTCATTTAAACAGTAAAGTCAATCCGCGGACCCAATGTTTGGGGAGTGGTTCCATATGTGAAAGGCACCTGTTCAACATCGATTTCCTCTGTTTTTGATTTATTTTGCCTGCCAGTTCCTTGCCCGGATGGCCTGAATGCCTGCTGGTCCTGGGATGAACTGAATCCCCCCTGAGAAAAAGCGGAGCCGGCGGTATCGGAATAATTCGGCAACTGGCTTTGTTGGACGATATCTAGCTTCGCGACTATTAATCCTTGGTGCTGCAACGCCTGTTTTAAGACAGGAATTTGCGCTTGCAGGGCCTCCTTAGCTGATAAAGTATCGGTCACAAATTGGGCAGTCAGTTTACCATCCTGAAAGGCTATTTTCACTTCAACTTTTCCAAGATTTTCAGGATTTAATAAAAATCTGGCTTCGCCGCTCCCCTGACCTTTGGCATGAATAGAAAATCGGCCCATCCATCCGCTCGCTTCCCGGATAAATTCCTCCACATTAAGGCGCTGGACAGGGGGATTCCCCGCCATCTCTCCTTGTAGAGGTACGGCAATTTGAGTTTTAGGAAGGCCAGGGGCCGAAAGCAATTTCGCATCAAACTCAACTTTAGATTCAGCAGGCTCTTTTATGCCTTTGTAAATCGGATGATCAATGGGGCTTGCCTTTGACAGAACAACTTGATTTTTATCCAAATTCATCGGCCGGTTGGATTCGGAAGAGTCTCGTTTATTTTGAAATTCGCTGATGAGCTTTTCCAGCTGGTGAATAGTTTCTTGTTCAATTTTGCCCTGCCCTTTTAGGCTGTTATCCTCGGCATAGGCCTGTACTATCTTAACCGCTTCCTCTATGTATTCATTGAGGTTAGCTAAAGGCTTGCTAAAAACACCACTATCTTTCACGCTGACAAGCTCTTGAACGAATTTCCGAAGTTGGTCGGCCAAAGGAGATTTATCATTTATCTCGCTAGATTTATTCAATGAGGTAGTTTCTGATAGAACGGAGTTGCCTTTCTCCCCTTGTGGTTGTTCGATCATCTTTTTGAAATCCAAAAGTAAAGCAAGTAAAGGGAGATTCTCATCCTCTTTCCAGTCTGAAGAATCCCCCGGTTGAAGTTCAACTTCGCTTTGGCCGTCAGACTTTTCTGCCTCGTTCCCGCTATTACTCTGGACAATTGGCTGAAACATCGCCAATATTTCTGCAAAAGGGTTTTGACTGTTCACCAGGCCCTTCGCTTTATTAGGTTCATTCTTAGTTGCTGTTTGATTTATTTTGATGTCAATTTGAAGGGTTTCCAGGAATCTTCCCTCCTTTACTTGGGTATTTTTCATCATTATTCCTAATTATATCTAACAGGAAGGAATTCGTCATGGGTTTTTTTGATTATTTTTTGTTTTTTTTGTTAAAAGAGGGGATGTTTTGAAAGTTTTTGTCAAAGCAAGCCATAAATGTCCCTTATTGTTCAACATGATCTTCTTTAAACTTTCTTATAAAAATATTTATCTACTTTAAATAAGCCATATGCTTCAGGCTGTTCAATTGTTTCACTGCTTCCTATAAACAGGATTCCTCCCGTCCTTAATGAGGCGGCCAATTTTGCCAGAAGATAGTTCTTCGCCTCATCTGTAAGGTATATCATCACATTCCGGCACATTATCAAGTCAAAATTAAATTCAAAAGGCTCATGAAGCAAATTGCTTTTTACGAACCTGGCATTTGCTTTTATTTCATCCGACATTTCATAAAAAGTCCCCAAATACCTAAAATATCTTTCCTTATAGCTATGAGGGAGATTTTTTAAAGTGCTTTCCTGATATCTTCCCTGCCTCGCTTTTATTAGCGAGCTCTCACTTAGGTCCGACGCCAGTATGATATGATGATGTGCCTTCATTTCTTTAAGGACCATTGCCAATGTGTACGGTTCTTCTCCTGTTGAACATCCAGCGCTCCAGCACTTGAGACTTACATTTTCCTTCATAAGTCGGGGAATGATTGTTTTTTGCAAATGTTCCCAGCCATCCGGGTTACGGTAAAATTCTGTAATATTAAACGTGATCCGGCCAACAAACTCATTAAAAAACGCAGCATCTCGAATTAAAAAATAAAAATACTCTTCATAACTTTCATAACCATGTTTATTGTACAAAGAAGAAAGCTGCTTTTTCATTTGTTCTTTTCGGTAATACGATAAATTAATTCCCGTCTTTAGTTTTACTTTTTCGGAAAAACTAAAGTACTCAACATCTGTTAACATTATTCCACCACATTATTCGGGCAAGGAAATTTTCCATTTATATAACCCCTTTCCTTACATCGATCATTTTATTAAAAGGAGCTTTTCGACAATAACAAAGACGATGATATATATCGGCTCATCGTCTTTGTTTGTTTATATGAAAGATAAAATTCCCTGGAATATTTTTGACAGTTCATATTGACTATCCGCATGGCCCGCCTCATAAACGGACTTCGGCATTCCATACACGACACAAGACTCTTCGGCCTCAACCAATACAGTTCCTCCGTGCTTTTTAACAAGGCCACATCCATACGTCCCGTCCACTCCCATCCCCGTAAGGATGACAGACAAAAGCCGTTTATTAAAAATGGGAGCTGCCGAGGAAAGAGTAATATCAATGGCCGGCTTATAAAGCGCCTTACTGCCTTTTTCATCAGCAACCTTGAAGACAATCGAACCATCCGGATTCCGGTGAAACCTCGTTTGAAATCCTGAAGGTGCTATATAAATAGTTCCAGCCGAAACTCCCTCTCCATCTTCAGCCTCTTTGACAGTTAAATTACACAAACTATTGAATCTTTCGGCTAGATGCTTGGTAAACCCTTGAGGCATATGCTGCGCCACGACAACTGGAAGCGAAAAGTCTTTCGGGAAACGCGGCAGGATTGTTTGAAGAGCAGATGGACCGCCGGTTGAGCATCCGATAATAATTACATCTTTATCCTGTTTGCTAAGTTTTTGCTCTTTCACATGATGTTGAACCGGTTCTGGATTTACCGAAGGCAGTTTCCCCGCTAAAATTCCTTTTAACCTTTGAAGGAATTCTTGTTTCAACTCACCATTCTGATCTTTCAAAAGACTATCTTTAAGAAAAAAGTCGACAGCCCCCTGTTCAAGTGCCTGTATGGTCTCTCTTGCGCCTTCCCCGGTTCTTGAACTGAGCATAACAACCGGGACCGGGGCTGCTTTCATGATTTTTGATAATGCGATAATGCCGTTCATTTCTGGCATTTCCACATCCATCGTCACCAAATCAGGTTTGAGCCGCTGAACCTTTTCAACGGCTTCCACGCCATTTCTAGCAATCGCCATCACAAAAAACTGTGAATCCTGCTCGATAATTTGGCTGATTGCCCTTCGCATAAAAGCTGAATCATCAACTACTAATATTCCGTATTGCTTCATCCTGGCATGGTTCCTTTCGATAGTAAAAAGTTTTTTCCGAATCTACTTTTTTAAAGCCCAAATCCATATCTGTAATGGATTCCGCATGGCCGAGGAACAAATATCCTCCAGACTTTAAGTTTTGAGATAAATTCTGAATTACTTTTCTTGTTGTTTCTTTATCGAAATAAATCAATACATTTCTGCAAAATATTACATCCACTTGGCCAATAGTTGACATTTCAGGCCTATCAAGCAAATTGGCATGGCGGAATGTAACCATGTTTTTAATTGATGGGTGAACCTGATAGCCGTTATCCTTTTCTATAAAGTACTTTTTGAACAACCCTTCCGGTATTCTCCGGAATGCGAAAGAACCATTATGGTACCATCCTTGTTCAGCCTTTTGGAGTACTTTTTTATTAATGTCGGTTGCAACAATTTCAACCTTTCCTGGCAAAAAATAACCTGATTCCTGGATGAGCATAGCCAGTGTATATGGCTCCTCACCAGTTGAACAGGCCGCGCTCCAAATTTTAATCGGCTTGATTCTGTTTTCTTCCCTCAGCTTAGGCAACACCGCTGAACAGCATTCATGTAACTGGTTTTCTTCTCTATAAAAATATGTTTCGTTAATCGTCAATATTTCGACTAGCCGTTCCCATTCTGCTCGCGTTGCTTTCAAGTAAACACAATATTCCCAATAGCTGAGCCCAAGTTCGCTAACCCGCTTTGCTGTCTTTTCTTTCAGTATCGAAAGACGATCTTCAAACCGAAGGCCACAGAATTCATATATGATCCGGCTCAGTTGTACTAGTCCGTTATCCTGCATAAACTGATCACCTTTTTCTCCTTTAAAACCTGATAAAGGTATATAAGTATTTGACATTCTTTATTAACGTAAAAATTTTGATTAGTTATCAAAAAATCAACTGAGATATTCTAATAGAATTAAAGTTACTGGATAAGCCACATAACGTCAACAGATTTTAATATTAAATTTAACATTTAAATGACTTTTATTTTGTTTGTTTTTGATAAAAAGGAAGAAAATAAATAAAAATCTTGTCGTTTTATTTTGATTGGATTAAAATTAAACTTATCATACCGAAAAGAATTTAAAGGAGAAAATGATGTCTAGCATTATTGGAGTTTTGATAGCACTTATTGCAATTGGCTTGGGAATGGTTTTAAAAGGAGCATCCTTATCCGCGTTGTACAACCCCGCCGCCTTCCTAATTATCTTTGGAGGAACAGTCGCGGCAATCTTGATAGCTTTTCCTTTCCGGGAGGCAAAAAAATTCCCTATCCTTTTGAAGATAGCCCTATTCGAGCCTAAGCTGACCCCCAAGTCTGAGCAAATTTCAAACATAGTCCGTTGTGCCGAAATTGCAAAGCGGGAAGGATTGCTGGCATTGGAAGAAACCGCCGCAAATACTGAGGACCCCTTTTTCAAAAACGGGCTAGAGCTTTTAATTGATGGGCATGATTATGAGTTTATTGAAGATATACTTCACGAAGAAGTCGATGAAATTGGAAGACGTCATAAAACCGGAGCATTGATTTTCACCCAGATGGGTACCTACGCTCCCACACTTGGAGTACTGGGAGCGGTTGTCGGCCTTGTTGCCTCCCTAGGAAACTTAAATAACGTTGACAAGCTCGGGCATTCAATTGCTGCAGCATTTATCGCTACACTACTCGGGATTTTTACCGGGTATGTACTCTGGCATCCGATCGCCAACAAATTAAAAAGGATCTCAAAACAAGAGGAAGAATTAAAACTTTTAACGATTGAAGGCATTCTGGGAATTTATAAAGGCTTGTCACCAAGTGCGCTTGAAAAGAAACTGGCAGTCTATATAACCCCTAAGGAACGGTTGAACTTAGAAAGCAAAAATGGAGTAAATGCTAATGAGCAGACGGCGTAAACGAGTCGAAGAACACGAAGAGCATATAGATGAGTCATGGCTGATACCATATGCGGATATCCTTACACTGTTGCTGGCTTTGTTCATTGTTTTATTCGCATCAAGCAGCATTAACGTTTCAAAATACGAGGCCATTATGAATTCTTTTAAATCAGAGTTCAAAGGTTCTCCGATTAAGAATGACCAAAAGGGCTTGACCCCCAACCCTCCAACTGAAAAGGAAGAGCAGAAAGAGGAAAAGCCTCCGGAAAAAGAAAACAGTGTCGATCCCGAGCTGGAAGCATTAAAAGAAAAACTGCAGAAATACATAGCAGATAATAGATTAAATGCTGTCGTAACTTTATCGGATACGAGGCGTGGCGTGGAAGTATCGTTAAAGGATGTTATTCTCTTCGAACCAGGCCAAGCTATTTTAAAGGGAAGCGCCTTTAAGACTCTTAACGAAATTACCGGACTTTTGAACACCGTCTCCAATCCAATCAGTATTGAAGGCCATACAGATAATGTGCCGATCGGCAACGCTCCCTTCCGTTCGAACTGGGAACTATCTTCCGCCCGGGCTGGAAGCGTCCTTCACTATTTTGCATCCAAAAATATTAAAGAAAACCGGATGCAATTCACAGGATATGGTGAGTTCAGCCCGCTTTATCCAAACGATACAGCCGAACATCGGCAGGCAAACCGCCGTGTAAACATTGTTATCTTACGTGGTACCGGGACAATGGATAAAATCAACCAGTGAATGTAACCGATAAGAATTTATGGATTCTTAATTACTTAGGAAATTATGGATGCCATTCAAAGAAAAAAGATTGCCTCCCGCCTGGCTAAAACAGGTAAGCGGGTTAGGCAATCTTTATTTTTTTCCGAATCGAGATCTGTTACTTTTTTTGAGTAACCATTGATAAGATGGCTGCCGGAATTTTGAACAAAGGTATTTGTTTTTCAACAGCGCCGATATTATTTGCGGCCATGGGCATACCGTATACGATGGAGGAAGACTCGTCTTGCCCGATTGTCCTGGCTCCATTTCTTCTCATGGCCAATAATCCTTTTGCCCCGTCATACCCCATGCCTGTCAAAATTATCCCAATGGAATCGCTGCCTCCGACCTTCGCGGCTGAGTCAAATAAAACATCGACGGAAGGGCGGTGGCCATTAACTTTTTCCCCGTGAAAACAGACTGTTTTGAAAAAGGTGCCTTCTTTTATTATTTTCATATGTTTGTCCCCCGGGGCAATTAGCACCTTTCCCGGTTCAATCTTATCGCCCGTCTCCGCTTCCTTAACGATAAAGTGGGTTAGTTGATTCAGACGGCTTGCGAACATAGACGAAAATCCCGATGGGATATGCTGCACAGCAACAATGCCTGGTATCGTTGTCGGCAAGGATTTTAAGATATGGAACAAGGCCTCAGTTCCACCAGTTGAAGCACCAAAGGCAATGAATTTAGCCTGATAGATAGGAGCTGAAAGCCCGGTTTCTCCAGGAATAGGGATGTTTGTCATTGCAACTTTTTTTATTCTGCAGGTCAATTCAACTAAAAACTTATTCAGCGCGGATGGCCCGTTGCTTTCAGGCTTGGCAATAAAGGCTGCCGCACCCGCATTTCTCGCTTCAGCCCATGCAGTGGCATCCGAACTGACAACTAAAACGGGGATTTTGTATTGTGGCAATAGCTTCCGGATAAATGCTATCCCGTCCATTTTAGGCATTTCAATATCACAAATCATAACATCAGGCGTAAACTCCAGAATATAATCCCTTGCCTGGAAAGGATCGCCTGCTTCGGCAACCACCTCGATAGCCCCGTCTGCTTCAATACCACGTTTAATCAATGTCCGGGAAAACAAAGAATCGTCCACGATAAGTACTTTAATTTTGCTTTGTGTATACATTTCTTGCCACCCACCAACTTACTTTCATTCCTTTCTGTAAACAGCAGGCATTATATACCTGAATTTGCTTGCCGACCTGTCTATCGTTTCAGACTGTCCGATAAATAAATATCCGCCTGTTTCAAGACAAGAATAAAACTTGTCCACCAATTCTTTTTTTGTTTCTTGGTCAAAATAGATCATTACATTCCGGCAAAAAATGACATGGAATTTCTTCTTGAAAGGAAAGGTCGGCTCCATCAAGTTCAGCCTGCGGAAAATAACTTCATTTTTTATTCTGTCAACAATCTCGGAGCTTTCCTGGGTTTTTTCATTAAAATAAAGCTGTTTCCAAATCGCAGGTATTACTGCCAGGGATTCCTTACGATAGACCCCCTTTTTTGCTGAAATTAAAACCTTTGTTGAAAGGTCGGTGGCAAGTACCTTTGTATCCCATCTTTGCTTCTCCACGCCAAAAAACTCATCGAGAATCATCGCAAGCGTGTATGGCTCCTCCCCAGTCGAACAGCCCGCACTCCAAATCCTTAAATCCCTGCTTCTTTCCGCCTGCGCCAAATTGGGAAGGATTGTGTTCTGAAAAAAAAAGAAATGTTCCTTTTCCCGCATGAAATAAGTATGATTTGTCGTCACTCTTTCGACAAGTGCCGACACTGCCATTTCCGTTTTATCTTCTAAAAGGTGCTGGAAGTAATCGGAGTACGATGAAAAATTAAGCTCCTGGAGCAATTGGCAAAGGCGGCCTTCAAGAATCATTTTTTTTTCTTCCTTCAGATAAATTCCATAGTTCTGATGAATATAATCCGACATCTGTAAAAATTCTTTATTAGACATGCTTATCATTTTTCCACCTGCTTACTATGAGGGAGAGAGCCAGTGACTCTCCCCCAGCAATTCTTAATATTTGCCAAACTCTTTATCTGTCAACTCTATTTTTTTCTGCCTTGCAGCGGCAGCCTCAGCATACGCACTTCCTGGATAACGCCCCTGGAAGGTTCGGTCCGAAAAGCCGGCCGCTTCAGCATTCATGCCGGAATACAGGGCTTGATTGTTTTGTAACTTGAACTGGCTGACTTTTTCCCTGAGGATATCAGCCTGGCTTGACAACTCTTCACTCGCGGCGGCACTTTCCTCGGAAGTGGCTGAATTGGCCTGGACGACTTGGGAAACCTGCATAATCCCCTGGTTAATCTGGGAAATGCCAACAGCCTGTTCGTTGGAGGCAACAGAGATGCCATTTACCAATGATGCAACCCTGGCGACATCCTCAACGATTTTACCTAATGCGGCTGCAGTCGATTTGGCTATCTTCGTTCCGCCTTCTACTTTCTTAATGGATCCTTCAATCATTTCCGTTGTTTCTTTGGCGGCATTTGCCGACCTTGCAGCCAAATTGCGCACTTCCTCGGCGACTACCGCGAATCCCTTGCCATGCTGGCCGGCCCTTGCTGCTTCAACGGCGGCATTCAACGCCAGGATGTTCGTCTGGAAAGCGATCTCATCTATGACTTTTATAATCTTTGAGATTCCTTCAGAAGCAATATTAATATCCTCCATCGCTTTAAGCATCTCATTCATTTGGCCATTTCCACCTTTGGCATTTTGCCTGGCAACTTCAGCTAGTTCATTCGCTTCATTGGCATTTTCAGCATTCAGTTTCGTCTGTGCGGAAATTTCTTCGATGGTGGCCGACAGCTGTTCAACTGAGCTTGCCTGCTCGGTTGCGCCCTGGGACAAGGAGATACTGGCCTCGGATACTTGTTTCGATCCAGCTGCAACCTGGCTTGACGCTGACTGGACTTCATGCATGATCTCATTCAGGTTGTGAGTGACCTTTCTGAAGGCATCGGCTAAATCGCCGATTTCGTCTTTTGTATCAATGTCAATTTCAACATCCAGATTGCCGTTCGCGATTTCCTCGGCTGTTTGGAGCATTTTTACGAGCGGCCTTCTTATGACCATGGTCATAAAGGTTCCCGTGAGAACCGCAATTAAGGCAGCTGCAAGAACAATAACAACCACTATCCAAATTGTTCTTGCCGTATCGCTCCCTAACTCTACCGATGTTTGGCGGCCGCCTTCGATTTTATTATCAAACAATCGGTTAATGTTCTGGTCCGCTGCTTTGGCAGGCGGTATCCCTTTATCAACGAGCAATTGATAAGCCTCGTCTGCTTTTCCTGAATAGGCCAGACTAATGATTTGTTCACGGACACTGAAATATTCCTCTATTGAAATATTGAGCGAAACGAGAATGTTTTTAAGCTTCTGCTCTTTAATCTTCTTCTTAAAAAACTCTTCGTGTTCTTTCATTTCTTCGGTTAATTCCATTAGTCTGTCCCTGTATCCATCTCTCTTTACCGGATCCTTCGTCATAATTAAATCCCGAAGGACGGCGCGGCTGTCCTGGAAATGCATTGCATATTGGCCAATATCAGCCGCGGCAATACCATAGTTGGCGTACAGGTTGGAATAGTTAGTTTCAATCTTTTTCATCGTAAAAATCTGATATGCGCCGATTGCCCCAGTAAAGATTGCAACGGAAAGAAAAGCGATTGATAATTTTTTGCCAATTTTCATATTTTGCAGCCATTTCATCGTCTTAAAAACCCCCTCGTCAAATGTGAAGCAATTGTTCTTTTATGTCTTCGTGAAGCAATTTATCGCAATTCAATATAAGCTTAACGCCACCGCCTGACTTGCCAATCCCTTTGACGTATTTATTGGCACCCTGGCTGATTTCCGGAGGCGGGACAATATCTTCAGGATTGATGCTCAATACTTCTGAAACACGGTCAACAATGAGGCCGACCGATAAATCATTTACATCCACAACGATAATGCAAGTCCTGTCATTATATTCTTTCAACTTTTTCTTAAAACGGAGGCGGACATCCATAACGGGGATAATTTTGCCGCGGAGATTAATGATCCCCCGAATGTAATCCGGTACTTCTGGAATGATTGTAATCCGCTGAATCCCGATGATTTCCATAACATATTTAATATCGATCCCGAAGATTTCATTTTCCAGGTTGAAGGTCAGATACTTCCCTGCCTGGCTGTCCTCGAACTCTTCCTGGACAGTTTCATTCATGAAAAACGCCCCTTTCCCTTTCATTTTCTTTTCCTCTGGCCAGCCCCGCCACATCGAGAATTAAGCTGATATTCCCATCACCAAGTAAGGTGCAGCCGGAAATACCGCTTACATTGCTGAATTCCTTAATGTAGCGAGGGAGGGGTTTCAGGACTACTTGCTGCTGGCCAATCAGGCGGTCAGCAAAAATACAGACAAATCCGCCCTGGTACTCAGACATAATTAAGATGCCATTTTCGATTTGATTGATCTCCGTTTGGATTCCCAAACGTTCATGAAGCCGAATGATTGGATAACAGATCCCCCTGACCATAATCATTTCACTTCCATTGGGATCCCGGATGATCTCCCTGCTTTCAGGCCTGAACGATTCCTTGATCTGGGTGGTCGAGATGGTGAAAAACGAATCGCCGACCTTTACATTCATCCCATCAATAATTGCGAGGGTAAGCGGGATTTTAATTATGATGCCCGTACCTTTCCCTGCTTCACTTTCAATTGCTACTGTGCCGCCGACGGCATGTATATTTTTTGCCACGACATCAAGCCCGACGCCGCGGCCGCTGTATTCTGTCACGGCTTCCTTTGTCGAAAACCCCGGCAGGAGAATAAGGTTATAAATCTCACTATCAGTTAGGCCACTCTCTTTTTTGTTCAAAAGACTTCTTTCTCTTGCCTTTTGCAAAAGCTTTTCCTTATGAAGCCCCTGCCCGTCATCCCTTATGATGATCCACACTTCATTTCCGGCATTCCTGGCTTCAAGAGTAAGCATCCCTGTTTCCGGCTTGCCGCTTTCTGCCCTCTCCTCCCTGCTTTCGATGCCATGGTCAATGGCATTTCGAACAATATGCATAATCGGATCTGAAATATGCTCAATGATATTTTTATCAACTTCAGTCTCTTCGCCAATCAGCCGAAGCTCCACGCTTTTATTTAATTTTTTGCCCATATCCCTGACAATCCGGTTCATTTTTTTAAACGTTCCTGAAAGCGGGAGCATCCGGATTGACATTACTTTATCTTGGATTTCAGATGTTATTTTCCTTAAGTGCCTTGCTGCTTTTGTAAACTGCTCAAGTTCCAGCCCGACAATCTCAGGATGCTGGGTCACCATTGCCTCGGCAATGACAAGTTCACCGACCATGTCCATCAATTCATCAAGTTTCGTGACATTTACACTAATGAAACTTGATGAATGGCCGTTCTTCCTTGATTCCTTTTCTTGTTTGTTGCCATGCGCGCCACTGAGTCCGGCAGATTGGTCCGCCAGTTTTTGGGCTGCCTGGATTTCAATTTCTTTCAATTCAAATGATTGGACGTATGTAACAAAATTGAATAAATTTCCAACCTCTTCAAAGGACTTCTCAGTCTGAATAAAAAGCCTGAATCCTTGCTCCTTGATCAATGCAGCTGTTGAAAAGTCACTTTCCAGGCCTGCTGGTTCATAGGTGATTCCATGAATATCTTCTTTAAATCGCTGAATTATCTGGTAAGCCCGGACATTTTCCATGCCGCTGCAATCTTCAAGCATGATCACCGCCTCGTACCGGTTCAAGCCTTCAGCAACGGTCAGCGAATTCCCTGCCATCCCCCCATCGACCATGTCATCAGGAAGGAGATGATCCTGTTTCTTCCTCCGTTTCATCTTGAGAATATCGAGGTATTTTTCAGCTTCCTGCACTAATTCTTCCGCATTGCCATCTGCGCTATCTCCATTTCTGATTTTCTCCAGCTCTACTTTCATAAAATCGATTCCGCTAAGCATCAAATCGGATATCTTCGAGTAATCTTCCATCCTTAACGTTTCTTGGCGTAAAAATGAAAAGAGGTCCTCTAAGACATGAGCTAAACAAGCAATGGTATTATAAGCCATCATGCTCGAAGAACCTTTAATCGTATGCATGATACGAAAAATGTCGTTAACAGTTTCAGCCGAATAATCCCCCGCCCGCTCACAGCTAAGGATGATTAATTCAAGCTGCTCTGTCAGCTGGGAAAATTCCAGAATATACGCTTCAAGAATCGCTTCATCGACAGTGTGATTCGCCATTGTTTCCCCTCCTTCTCTTTTTTTGGGAATATATTAATCTTATCGGTACTTTTTGATTAACCGTTATAAACAAATAGAGTGGTACACCCACTTTTCTTACAGTTTCAAGGTATTGTAATAAAGTATTCACAATTGCGGACGTACCTTTGCAAAATTTTCACATAAAAAACCTGCCGACTATTAATCAGCAGGTTCTATGTCAAAATATATATGGATGGATGGTTAATTCCCCGCCCCCCGATACTTTTTCACGCCCTCGTTCCAAAGAAAAACGGAAAGTGTGAAAAAGACGACGCCCATTACAGGGGTGAGGAATGCATATCCGTACCATTCTTGCTTCCCGAGAAACCAGGCGGCCGGATACACTCCGACAAAGGCGAATGGCAAAATCCACGTGAGTACGAAGCGGATCACTTTGTTGTAAATATCAACCGGGTAGCGGCCATAGTTGCCAATATTGTACATCATCGGCATGATCGAGGTTTTCGCATCCGCCCAGAAGCTGATGCAGGCGAGCATGATAAATACGCCGCCATAAATAAGCGCGCCCCCAGCGACAAACAAAAGGAAGACGAGAGGGTCGAACCATGAAAGGCCAATATCGAGACTTGATCCGGCGTAAACCATGATCGCAATCCCAGTAATCGCCCCAAACAAGCCTTCCAGTTCCAGCCTCTCAAGAATGATTTGGAAAAGGCTGTGAATCGGCCGGGTCAAAATCCGGTCAAGCTCGCCTTTGACGATATATCGTTCATTGAAGTCCCATATGTTGAAGAACGCTGAAAACACGGCATAAGGAACAAGAAAAAAGCCATAAATAAAGATGATTTCATCCCTGCTCCAGCCATTCAATAAAGACGTATGGCCAAAGACGACGAGAATAAAGATAAAATTCACTGCCTGGGAAAGTAAATCGGAAAACAGTTCTACCACAAGGTCGGCCCTGTATTGCAGCCTCGTTTTCATGTACTGCCCGGCATATTGGAAAAACATCGATGCGTAAAACAAGGTCAGCCCCCCTGAATGACAAGCTGTTTTTTTGCGAGCTGCCAGAAGAAATAAATGGGCACGAGGAGTATCAGAACCCAGCCGGCCTGCTGGGTAATCGCTTCAAGCGCCTGGCTGGTAGTGAACCCCTTTGTCACAATCATGCTCGGGATGTAGCTGATTCCCTGGAACGGAAGGAATTTCATGATTTCCTGTGCCCAGCCCGGGAAAAAGCTCATCGGCAAAAGAAGGCCGGAAAACAAGTCAATGACGACTCTTTTTGCACGGATCAGCCCGGTATTATTATATAAAAAGAATGTTGTGATGCCTGTCAGCAGATTGATCTGCGTGTTGATCAGAAAGCTAAAGAAAATCGATACTGCAAATAAGCCCCATACCGCCGGGTCCCAAAACAGCTTAATCGGAAAAACAAGTGCAACGAGCACCATGCCGGGAAGTGAGAAGAAAAGCAGCCGGAAGATTCCTTCCCCGAGCCCCTGCATAACTTTCATCCCAAGGTAGCTGTAGGGCCGGATCAATTCCACCGCCACTTTCCCTTCCATAATCTCCATCGCCATCTCGCGGTCGAGATTGTTGAAATAAAAAGCCCGCGCCATCCAGGCAATCGCGACATATGTCGTCATCTGACTGACATCCATTCCCTGAATGCTGTCCTTGCCACTGTAAATGGCGTTCCACAAAAAGTAGTAGGCGCCAATGTTGATACTGTAAATTAATATCCCAGTATAGTAATTAGTCCGATATGCGAGCATCATGAGGAAGCGGATCCGGATCATTTCAAGATACTTTTCCATAAGGCACCTCCCCTATCACGCCGAACCTCGTTCATAAATATTGCGGATAATTTCCTCTGTGGAAATTTCATTGATTTTAATGTCTTTAATTTTGAAAGCAGCAACAACCTTGGAAATTACCTGGGAAATGACCTCGTCAATATCCTCCGTCTGTGCCGTGAAGATTTGTCCCTTCTCATCCATTTCCCATCTGACCGGCAGCCCTTCCGTCAGTCGCTGCATCGAAGTAAGCTCCGCTTTTTCCATCAGCTCAAATTGAAGTTCCTTTCCCTCGCCCCATTTTTCCTTCAAATGGTTCAGCGATCCATCATAAATGATGTTTCCTTCATCGAGCATGATGACCCGTTCACAAAGCGCTTCAATATCCGAGAGATCATGTGTCGTGAGGAGGATTGTTGTATTGTATTTTTCGTTAATTTCCTTCAGGAATTCACGGATCCGCAGTTTAACAAGGACATCCAGCCCAATCGTCGGCTCGTCCAGAAACAGCAGCGGCGGATTATGAATCAAAGCTGCCGCAAGTTCGCAGCGCATCCGCTGGCCAAGCGAAAGCTTCCGGACCGGTTTGTCGAGAAGCGGCCCAATATCAAGCGTCTTGATGACATGGTCCATATGCGAATTGTAATCAGCATCGGAAACCTTATAGACTTTTTTCAAAAGCCGGAACGATTCCTGGACCGCAATATCCCACCAAAGCTGCGACCGCTGGCCGAAGACAACGCCAATCGTCTGGACGAAGCGTTCCCTTTGTTTATGGGGATTCATCCCGTTCACGACAATGTCGCCGGAAGTCGGCGTCAGGATGCCGGTCAGCATTTTAATCGTCGTCGATTTCCCGGCGCCGTTCTCCCCGATATACCCAACCATTTCACCTTGCTTAACTGTAAAATTTATATCATTAACAGCCCGAAGCGTTTTATAATTCCTCGTAAACAAGTCCCTAAAGGCTCCCGACAGGCCTGAACGGCTCGAATACGACTTGAAGTCCTTCCGCAGGCCGCTCACTTCTATTGCATTTGTATAATCCATTTTCAATCCTCCAAAAAAGCTGCACTCTATCCAAACAGTTTAGCCAATCCTCTTTTGCAAAACAACTTTCGCGCTTTATTGGTGAAAAAGCGGAGGGGATGCAATTGGATAATAAAGAGTGGAAATTGGATAATACAACTTCAAAATTGGATAATAACCCGCCGAAATTAGATAATAAAACTCCGAATTTGGATAATAAACGAGGATATTTCGCTAATAAAGTAGAGAAATTGAATAATAACCAGCAATTATCCATTATCGATTGGGCAACGATTTCGCAATTGGCCAGCAAGAGGCGACAATTAGCCAGTTAACACGGAAAACTCGCCGATAAGGTGATCGATTTCGCCAGCACCCCCTATATTTGGCCGATAACTGAGAGAAGTCCGCAAATAATTGATTAATTTTTGCCGACAGGATTACGTTCTGCGTCCAACATACACCCGAAAACCGTGCTATTATAGGAAGGTACTACTTAAGGAGGTTTTACCCATGAATTTTTCTAATTCCGAAAAATTACATAGCGAAGCATTGGAACACATCGTTGGCGGCGTGAACAGCCCTTCCCGCTCCTATAAGGCGGTCGGCGGCGGTTCTCCGGTCGTGATGGAGCGTGCGGCCGGCGCTTATTTCTGGGATGTCGACGGAAATCAATACATCGATTATCTTGCCGCATACGGCCCAATCATAACCGGGCATGCGCACCCGCACATTACAAAGGCAATCAAAAAGGCAGCGGAGAGCGGGGTTCTCTACGGGACACCGACCCCTCATGAAATCACACTGGCAAAAATGCTCAAGGAAGCAATGCCTGGCATGGACAAGGTCCGCTTTGTCAACTCGGGGACGGAGGCTGTCATGACGACAATCCGTGTGGCACGCGCCTACACCGGCCGGGACAAAATTATCAAATTTGCCGGCTGCTATCACGGCCACTCGGACCTTGTGCTCGTCGCCGCCGGCTCCGGCCCTTCTACATTGGGAACGCCGGATTCTGCCGGGGTTCCGAAAAGCATCGCCCAGGAAGTTATCACCGTTCCATTCAATGAGATTGAGCCTTTGAAAGAGGCGCTGGACAAGTGGGGAGATCAGGTTGCAGCGGTCATGATCGAGCCGATTGTCGGCAATTTCGGCATCGTCGAACCGAAGCCTGGCTTCCTCGAAAGCGTGAAGGAACTAACCCACGAGGCCGGAGCGTTGCTGATTTTTGATGAAGTCATTACCGCTTTCAGATTTATGTATGGCGGAGCTCAGGATTTGCTCGGAATTACCCCTGATTTAACAGCGCTAGGCAAAATCATTGGCGGCGGGCTGCCAATCGGTGCATACGGCGGTAAACAGGAGATTATGGAAAAGGTTGCTCCGCTCGGTCCTGCCTACCAGGCCGGAACGATGGCTGGAAACCCTGCTTCGATGCTCTCCGGGATTGCTTGCCTGGAAGTCCTGAAGCAGGATGGGGTTTACGAGTATCTGGACCACCTTGGTGAAATGCTTGAAAAAGGAATACTTGAAGCAGCCGGACGGCACAATGTCCCTATTACCATCAACCGCTTGAAAGGCGCGCTGACGATTTATTTCACAAATGAAAAAGTCGTGAACTATGAGCAAGCTGAGAATACGGACGGCGAAATGTTCGCCAGGTTCTTCAAGTTGATGCTCCACCAGGGCATCAACCTTGCTCCTTCCAAATACGAGGCATGGTTTGTCACGATTGCCCATAGTGAAGAAGATATCGAAGCGACGCTCCATGCGGTCGACCAGGCATTTTACCAGCTGATGAATGATTAAACGAAAAGAAAACCGGGACAATTTGTCCTGGTTTTTATTTTGCCAAAAAGCTGACTGGCATTATGCCACCGCCCTGTTTCATTTTTACAAAAAAGCGAAAGGCACCTGCCTCCCTGCTTTTTTTTCAAAATGGCCGCTAGCATTGTTTCGCCTTCCTGTATTATTTCTTCCAAAAAACACTTGCCCGCGACCGATAATCGTTGTATAGTATCAGAATTGTTTAACCTGCTCCAAAATAGTTTATTGTAAACTAAAGAGCTCCGAATATGGTTTGATGCTTAAGGAATGAAGGCAGACTGGACAGTTTTCCATTTTCGGCTATACTTGCTTTAACGAAGATTCATTTTGAAAGGATTTTTTCCAATGAAGTTAGGGGCGCGTATTTTAAAAACAGGGCTTGCGATTGTGCTTGCCCTTTTCATAGGGAATTTACTGCATATCCCTTCCCCGGTCATGGCGGGGATTGCTGCGATTTTCGCGATGCAGCCGACCATATATAGATCGTATCAGTCGATTCTCGAGCAGGTACAGGGTAATTTGATTGGCGCTTTGATGGCAACTGCTTTCGTTTTGCTTCTTGGGAATCACATTGTCGTGATCGGTATCGCGGCTATCATTGTAATTACCTTGAACTTAAAGCTAAAGCTTGAAAATACCATCAGCCTTTCGCTCGTTACGCTCGTATCGATTATGGAATCACCAGGCGACCAATTCCTTGAGTTCGCCGCAATCAGGTTCGGCAGCATCATGCTCGGTGTCTTTTCGGCCTTCATTGTCAATCTCGTTTTCCTGCCGCCGCGCTACGAAAACAGGCTATATCATAAAATTTCGAGCGCCACGGATGATATTATCCGCTGGATCAGACTGACGAGCCGGAATGCTTCAGACCACAACCTGCTGAAATCGGAAATTGAAAAGCTTCACGATGCGAGGGTCAAGACCGATATTCTCTACAACATGTATAAAGAGGAACGGAAGTATTTTAAACGTGACGAAGCTGTAAAAGCAAGGAAGCTCGTCATTTACCGGCAGATGATATCTACCGCGCGCAAAGCGCTGGATACATTGACCCGGCTCCACCGTTATGAGAATGAATACCGGCTTCTGCCCGATTCTTACCAGCTGGCCATTCAGGAGCAGCTCGACTGCCTGATTACCCTGCATGAACAAACGATGCTGAAATATATCGGAAAAGTCCGGCCTGAAGCGGCGCTGGAACATCCCGTCCAATGCCTCGATAAAAGAGAAGTATTCCGCCTGTTCATCACTAGGCAGCGGGAGTACGAGGAGGAAGATGACAACCATTTGTACCATACGATGCAGATTATTTCGTCCATCCTCGCCTACGGCGAATATGTCGAGCACCTTGATACGCTTGTGACGAGCTTCCTTTCCTACCACCAGGATGATAACGAGGTTCAGATTGAGGAGCAGCCCGCCGACTAACCGGAACATTTTTGCAAAAACAACAAAAAAACCGAAACGGATTTAAGATTCCGTTTCGGTTTTTTGTTCCAGCTGCTGTACCTGGAACAGTCGATAATAACTGCCCTGCTTTTCCATCAATTCTTCGTGTGTGCCTGTTTCCATAATTCGGCCATGCTCGATGAGGACGATCTTATCGGCATGGGTAATCGTTGAAAGGCGGTGAGCGACGATGAAGGTTGTCCTGTCTTTTGCCAGCTTTTCAAGCGCTTCCTGTATCTGATGCTCACTTTCAAGGTCGAGCGCCGACGTTGCTTCGTCGAGTATGAGGATTGGCGGGTTCTTCAGGAAAACCCGGGCGATGGCGACGCGCTGCTTTTGCCCGCCCGAAAGTTTGACTCCCCGCTCGCCGACCTTTGTTTCATATCCTTCTGGCAGGCTGGCGATAAACTCCTGTGCATTTGCCGCCTGGGCAGCCGCTTCGACATCCTCATCGGAAGCTCCCGGTTTGCCAAGCAGAATATTCGATCTGACCGAGTCGCTGAAGAGAATATTATCCTGGAAGACGACGCCGATCTTATCCCTGAGCGTCTGAACTTTGAATTTACGGATATCGACTCCATCAAGGAGAATTTGCCCGTCTGTGACATCGTAAAATCTCGGAATAAGACTGACAAGCGATGATTTGCCCCCGCCGCTCATCCCGACTAGAGCAATGGTTTCCCCTTTATTCGCTTCAAGATTAATATTCTTTAAAACTGGTTCCTCTCCAGCCTCATATGCGAAACTCACATTTTTGAACTCTATTTTGCCATTGACGGTTGTAAGATCGACCGCATTGGGCTCATCGACAATATCATACTTTTCATCCGCAAATTCAAACACCCTGTCCATCGAAGCGAACGACTGGGTAATCGTCGTCGATGAGTTGACGAGCCTGCGAAGCGGGTTGTAAAGCCGGTCGATATACGCAATAAAGGCAATCATTGTCCCGATTGTCAGCTGCTGCTCGATGACGAGATACCCCGAATACCCGATGACGATCAGCGGCGCAATATCGGTAATCGTATTAACGACCGCGAACGCTTTGGCATTCCAGCTTGTATGCTCCAGCGCCCTTTTCAAAAAATTCCTGTTTGTGCGGTCGAACTGTTTCTGTTCATGGTCTTCAATCGCAAAACTTTTGATGACGGCCATGCCCTGGACCCGTTCGTGAAGATAACTTTGGACTTCCGCCAACGCCTGTGAACGATTCCTCGTCAGTGTCCGGAGATTGCCGAAAAAGTATTTGACCGAAAATGCATAAAGCGGAAAAAGGACGAGGGACACTAAAGTCAGTTTTATATTCATCGTGAACATGACAGCGATAGCAATAAGGATTGTCGCGACATCAAGCCACAAATTCATAAGCCCTGAAATGACGAACGCCTTCGTTTGTTCGACGTCATTGATGACCCTAGAGATGACTTCCCCCGCTTTTGTATTCGAATAATATTTGAAGCTTAACTTTTGCATATGTGTGTAAAGATTATCGCGAATATCGTACAGGATTTTACTCGAGGTCCACTGGGCAAAATATTGCCGGTAATATTCGATCGGCGGCCTAAGAATGACAAAAATAACCATCATGATGCCCATGATCCAAAAAAGCTTGTCCAGTTTTTCTGCCTTTGCATGCTCATGGTTTCCAACAATGTCATCAATAACATACTTAATGAGGATCGGGATAATTAGCGGAATCGCAAATTTGAGAATTCCGATGAAAATCGTTCCGACGATTTGCCACTTGTACGGCTTTACGAAATGGAGGTATCTCCGTATGCTGTCCAACTCTGCTTCCTCCTTTCAAACAAAAACCTGTTGATAAATAGATAATCAACAGGAACATGAAAATGGAGCGGACCCGATCCTACTTTCGATAGGTCAGGTACCGCTCATACCAGGTATCAATGAAATCCGGTGAAAATGGCCCTTTCCGCTGGCGGATCCATCTCATCAGCTTCTCAACATTCCGCTTGAGGATCTGGTCAATCACATCTGGATAGTTCATTTCACGGCGGTGCCGTTCATACTCATCCTCATCCAGCAAATTGAAGGTCATATCCGGAAATACCTTTATATCAAGGTCATAATCGATATATTTAAGAATCGAACCATCAAATATAAACGGGGAACTCAAATTGCAGTAATAATGCACGCCGTCCTCACGCAGCATCCCGATGACATTGAACCAGCATTCCGAATGGAAATAGCAAATCGCCGGTTCCCTCGTCACCCACGTCCTCCCATCGGATTCAGTGACGACCGTCCTGTCATTCCCGCCGATCACAAGGTTTTGGGAAGCCCTCAATATGGTGGTTTCATCCCATATACGATGGATATGACCATTGTGTTTATAGCTGTGTATCTGCATTGGTTCTCCTTCGATGGGTAAACCCATGAATCTCCCCTACTTTCATTCGCCGAACGCTTTGCAACCTATAATAAACTAAAAAAACGACAAAAGGCAACAAAAGGCTATTCCTGTTTCCTCTCATTATAACGGTTGACAATCGATTTTAAAACAAAAGAGCCATTTTTGGCTAACAAAAATGGCCCCCTTTTTCCCAAGCTCCCTTCAGCCGAGAATCGGTTCATAGTCCCCATTGCTACCCTTGTAGGACCGAATGACTTCTTCCGTTTGTTCTTCAAATATCCGCTGGATTTCCCTCAGCTCATTTTTCATGCCCAAAATTTCTTCCTGAATACTGCCATGCCCCGTCTCGTGCTGGAGGCTGTGCAGCTGCTCCTGGATTTCGAGGCACCGTTCCAGCTCAGACTGCAAATAGAGAAGCTTTTCCATCGTTTTCATTTGTTCTGCGATCATCTCGTTAAAAGTTTTCATTGCTCCACCGCCCTGCTTTTGAAAATTTTAGCGAGTCCCCTCTACCCCACCGGAGCTCTCACCTGCTCCCATATGTATTCTTGAAATTAATGCTATCTCCTTTGACTAGTTATGGAGCTTTCATGGAAGTTTTGTCGAAAAATTCAGCTGATGGTTGGGAACAGCAAAAAGGCACCCTTCCGTTTAAGAAGGGCGCCTAAATGCATGCAATTAGCTGTTTTGGTTTTTACGGCTTTCAGCTTGTTGATTTTGGCGTCTTACTTCCTGAGCACTTGTTTCGCTTCCAAACTCAGTTCC
The DNA here is from genome assembly GCF_000821085.1 of Bacillus sp. B-jedd. Taxonomy (GTDB): domain Bacteria; phylum Bacillota; class Bacilli; order Bacillales; family Cytobacillaceae; genus Bacillus_D. The sequence goes on along the minus strand of NZ_CCXR01000001.1, from coordinate 685,555 downwards.
GTATTGGCCTTGTTGACCTTGTTGACCTTGGGCAGCTTGCTGGTTTTGGCGTCTTACTTCTTGAGCGTTCGTTTCGCTCGCGAATTCAGTGCCGTATTGTCCTTGGCCAGCTTGCGCGTTTTGCTGTCTTACTTCCTGGATGTTTGTTCCAGAAGAAGTTCTGCCAGCTTGTTGGTTGAATTTTGCCATTGTAATCACCTCCACGGTTATTAATTTGTCCATGAAGGTGGGTGTCTATCCCGAAATTTTATTTATAATTTTGCCTGGCTAACCGTGCTTCGCGTGGCAGCGATCTCTGTGACCAATTGGATAATTTTATATCATCCTGGGCTTAGAGAACGCTTCTCTGTTACCGTTTGAATGGTTTTCCATCCGCTTAGGGCATAGAGAACCCTTCTCTGTTACCATTTGGATGATTTTTCGCCGCTTTGGGCTTAGAGAACGCTTCTCTGTTACCGTTTGGATAATCTTTCATCCGCTTCGGGCTTTGAGATCAAGCATCCTCCCAGACAACATCAACAACTTCCGCCAACTTACACCAGCAGTGAAATGCCACCGTCCACGATGATGGTCTGGCCGCAGATCATGCCGGATTGCTCTGAGACGAGGAACATGATGCAATTGACAAGATCGTCAATTTCGACCATCCTGCCTGCCGGCGTTTTCTTCCGGGCTTCTTCCAAAAGTTCTTCCCTGTTCGGGAAATGCTTAAGCGCCTCGGTATCAACCGCTCCGCCGGAAACAGCATTGACAGAAATATTTCTTGGTGCCAATTCGACCGCCAGGTAACGAGTAAGCGCCTCAAGCGCCGCTTTTGAAACCCCGACGGTTGTATAGTTTTCCAGGTAGCGGATCGATCCGATCGAACTGAGGCTGACAATCTTACCGCCGCCATTTTTCTCCATCAACCTGGCTGCTTCCTGCGCGCCAAACAAAAGCGCTTTACTGTTAATATTCATTGTCCAATCCCAATGCGATTCTTCCAGTTCCATCACCGGGCGCAAAACCCCTGAAGCCGCATTGTTAATGAACACATCAAGGCGGCCGAATTCCTCCTCGACCTTTGCAAACATGCCGCGGATTTTTTCGACGTCACCGACGTTCGCGCGGATGATGACCGCTTTTCTTCCCAATGCTTCAATTTCCGCTGCGGTTTCAAGCGCCGCGTTTTTGCTGCGCGCATAATTGATAGCGATATCGTATCCTTCTTTTGCCAGGCGAAGTGCGGCTGCTTTGCCGATTCCCCTGCTGCTTCCTGTAATAAGTGCTACTTTTTGTGTCATGTGTTTAAGTCCTTTCATGCGTTGATTAGTTTTTATTTTAGCTTTTTCGGGTATAGAAGACAATTGAATCCGGAAACTAAGATGAACTCTTAAACAGTTTAAGGGAAGTTTTTGCAAAAATAAAAGCATTCCTGAAAGGAGAATTGCCATGTATGTCGGCAGGGATATGACAGAATTGACGATGATGCCGAAAAGTGAATGGGACAGTAGTGAACTGGCTTTCTTCCACCATTCGCTCCAGCAGGTGATGCCCTATTTAAACGTGGAAGGACAAACTATCCACCGGGAAATCGTTGAAGAAATTGAAAAACGGGGCGGGCTTAACCGCGGCGAGGCTGATTATACACACGGAACGAAAGTACATTATGATTAATCCTATCAAGAAGAACCGGGCAAAATATCTCCCGGTTCTTTTTCATTTGCTTATTTTTTGACCGAATATAGGGAAAGCATTTTTTGGTGCGGGACGGGCAGTGCCAAATCCGCCAGCTCCGCGAATGTGGCCAAGCGGAGGTTTTCTCTTTCCTGAACAGGATCAGCCAGCCTCGCGGCATACACTGTGATATTCCAGTCCAGATGGGAAAAGACGTGCTGGATTTGCCCGAGCGATTCCTCCACCTTGATTTCCGCCCCGAACTCCTCTTTGTAAAACCTCTCTAGCGCTTCCCTATCATTGACGAACGGCCGCTGGACCTCAATGGCCGGAAATTCCCAGAAGTTCGCCAAAAGTCCTTCAGGCGGCCTTTTCCTGATGAAAATCCTTCCGCTTCCATCCTCCACAACCGCGGCAGCCAGGAAAACAGGCACCGGTTTTTTCTTTTTCGATTTGACCGGCAGTTCATTTTGCTCGCCCTCATGGAAAGCGACGCAATGGTCCCTGACCGGGCACAGCAGGCAGGATGGCGATGTCGGCGTGCAGATTAGCGCTCCGAGCTCCATGAGAGCCTGATTGAAATCGGAAGGAGACTCATGTGAAATCAAGACCCTGACCGCCTCTTCAAAAATTTTCCGGGCGGACGGTTTCGCGATGTCTTCCCTTATTAATAAAATTCTTGATAAAACCCGCATCACATTGCCATCGACTGCAGGCTCGGGTATGCCGTAAGCTATACTTAAAATCGCGCCGGCGGTGTATGGGCCGACTCCTTTTAACTTGGCGATTTCCCTCGGGGAATCAGGGACGGTACCCCCGTAAATATCACGCACTTCCCTTACAGCCGCCTGCAAATTCCTGGCTCGCGAATAATAGCCCAGTCCTTCCCAGGCTTTTAGGACTTTATCTTCGTCCGCATCGGCAAGCGCTTCTATTGTGGGAAATTGTTCAAGGAACCGATAGTAATAAGGAATGACGGTATCCACCCGCGTTTGCTGAAGCATGATTTCCGACACCCAGATTTTATAGGGATCCTTGTCCGCCCGCCATGGAAGCACCCTCTGCTCGGCGCGGAACCAGGAAATTAAATCTTCACGAAATTGTTCTATTTGAATGTTTCCTAAATTTTCTAAGTGGTTCATTATCGAGATTAGGCCCCCTATATGTTAAAAAACGTGATAAAGTGGGAATATAATAATATTATTTCTATAGCGAAAGATTCTGGCAAGAAAATTTGAAATGGAAACTTGCAATTCCAAAAAGGAGGAACAAGCACCTTGGATACCGGCACACATGTTGTTATGGGGATTGCCTTGGGTGGCTTGGCCACTCTGGACCCGGCGGTCGCCCCGCACACAGCTACGGCAAGCAGCGTAATGATCGGCACTATTATTGGTTCTCAAATACCTGATATTGATACAATACTGAAACTTCGAAACAATGCGGTTTATATAAGAAACCATCGCGGCATCACTCACTCCGTTCCGGCAGTCTTCCTATGGCCGCTCCTGATTACGGGGATCATCTTTTTCTTTAATCCGGATGCAAGCCTGCTCCATTTATGGCTCTGGACACAGCTGGCTGTATTCGTGCACGTGTTCGTTGATATTTTCAATGCCTACGGAACCCAGGCCTTGAGGCCCTTCTCGTGCAAATGGGTCGCGCTCGGGGTCATTAATACGTTTGATCCATTCATTTTCGGCATTCATATCGCTGGGATTGTCGTCTGGATCATGGGGGCGCATCCCGGCTATACGTTCCTTGTCGTCTACGGAGTTCTCGTCCTTTATTACTTCCTCCGTTTTTCAGCAAAAAAGGAGGTTGTCAATGCGGTAAAAGTCATTGTTCCGGACGCCACTCAAATCGTTGTCACACCGACGATGAAATTCAACCACTGGAAGGTTGCCGTCATGAATGAGAAAGAATTCTTTGTCGGCAGGGCGCAAGGTGCGAATGTCAGGATTTTGGATAAATTCAACCGGGTTCCTGTACCGGATACACCGATTATCCACGCGGCAAAAAAGGACACAAATATTTCAGCATTCTTATCCTTCTCCCCTGTATATCGGTGGGAGGTAAAAGAATTCGCGGATTACAGCGAGGTCAGGTTCATTGACCTCAGGTACAGAAGCAATGGGCATTACCCGTTTGTCGCGGTCGCCCATCTCGATACCGAATTAAATATTATTAACTCCTACACGGGCTGGATTTTCAGCGAAGAAAAACTGCGAAAAAAACTCGCGATCCTTCCCGGCTGATAGGAGGGCAAAAAATCAACGGCAACCCGCATGTAACCGGGCTGCCGTTTTTTCTTTTTAAAATGAAATAAGTGCTTAATCAATGCAATTTGTTTTTATCCTGTTTCAAGTAGTGCATATATTTCGGATTTTGCGAAGCGAATTCATGAAGGCTGCTGCCATAGTTTTCAATCCACTGGCGGATGACTTTTTCCGTCATTTCGCTTCCTTGATATTCCCTGCCGGCCTTCGCATAGGTCGTCTCGAAATCATCCCACAGCAATTCAACCCAAGTACGGGCCTGTCCATAAGACAAATAATCATTTTTACCAAGCAATAGATTCGTTAATCGCTCATGATAGTCATTCATCTTTTTTCACCCCCCTGGCAAAATTGTTCTGCATATTGAGTAAGGCTGGACAAATACTATTGATACGCAGGCCGTTTTGGCTGCGAGTAACCCGAACGGACGGAGGCATCTTGAATGAGGAACAAAGCAAAAGGCTTTCCATACGGCAACGATAACAAGTTCGAAGGCGAACCCCGTGCAAAAGCGGAGTATTCATCCAAGCGGGCGGATGGAACAATCAATACTCATCCACAGGAACGCATGAAAGCTTCTTCCCAGAGAAATCCAGACGAAATCAAATCATATTAACTTTGATCCCACCTGGTTTTCCGCCTTTCGCGAAAACCGGGTGCTTTATTTCAATCTTAGCATGGAGATTGGCAATGCCTCTTCCTTCGCAGTTCCGCCGAGCCGGAATCCCCACGCAAATACTCCGTTTAAATAATCAACTTTAAAGTAAGAACCCGGATCGCCATCAATTTCGTATATCTCCCCAGCCTTGACGATAGACGGATCGAGGAGGTAGGCTTTCGCCATGATCGCTTTCCGTTCAAGCACGGCAAATTCATTGACCATGCCCATTTGTTCGGCTTTTCTCGCTTTTTCCTTTAATGTGGCGATCTCCTGTTTCAATTCATATTCAGACATGGTGCTATATCGTTTTTCCCGCTCCATCGAGCTACCACCTTAATTGTTATTATTTCTATATTTAGTATAGTAAATTTAAGGGACTTAATAAAGGATACTGCACAAATTTAAGGGGGATAAAATGATGGAGACATTTGTTATAACAGGCGCAGGGTCAGGGCTTGGCAGGGAACTGGCTCTCCTTTTGGCAAAAAAAGGCCAGGAAATTCTCCTGATTGGCAGGAACGACGGAAAATTGAATGCCGTTAAAAAAGAAATCGAAACAGCCGGCGGCGCGGCGGAAACCCTTATTATCGATGTTTCCGATCCGGCCTCCCTTCCTGAAAAACTAGAACAGGCACTGGGCGGGAAGACTGTTGCCGGCCTTATTAATAATGCCGGTGTCGGACATTTCGGCCACCTTCCAGAAATGGAGTCTCCGCAAATCGAAGAAATGTTCCGGACAAATACGCTCGGAACAATTTATATGACCCAAGCCATCCTGCCTTTTTTGCAAAAAGAAGGCCATGGTAATGTAATCAATATCATTTCAACTGCGGGGCTCCGGGGCAAGGTGAATGAATCTGTTTACGCGGCAACGAAGTTTGCTGTGCGCGGCTTTACGGAAAGCCTGCAAAAAGAATATGAAGGCACCGGGATTACATTTACCGCAGCCTACATGGGCGGGATGGACACTCCATTCTGGGAAAACAGCAGACATGTCAGCAATCCTTCCAGATTCCGAAAAGCACGGGAAGTAGCCGAGGCGATTGTAAACGGATTTGGAGAAAAAGAGATTATTATTGAAAGCAAAAAATCATGACCAGGTTGTCATGATTTTTTTGTTCAGTATGCCTATTCCTCTTCCCTCGATTCAAGGTAGCGGTCAATCAATTCAATCGGGAACCCTTTACGGAACAGCGTTTCTTTCATTTTCCGCTCATACGCATAACCGCTCAGCTTGGAATGCTTCCGGTGTGCTTTGTCACCTTGGATTCTGATTGCTTCCAGTTCATCTTCTTCTTCCCGGCCAAAATCAGCCTCTTTCAGGGCAAATTGGATGGCGTCTGTCTGGTAGCCTTTCCTTCGCAGCATGGCATCAAGCTTTTGCTTCAAAACCCTTTCGGATTCAGCGGAATACTTGCGGGCATATTTTTCTGCCAGGTCCTTCGCTTTTTCAAATTGCTCCTCCGGAGTATATTGCTTGAGTGCTTCTTCTATAAACGGTTCGGCTACCCCTCTTTCCTTTAATTCCATTTTCACTGTATAGACGCCTTTGTCAGTCGTGCTGATTTGCGTCCTTACATAAGCATCCGCATATTCTTTGTCGTTCAGATAACCTTGGTCCAGAAGCCTGATGATGACTTCATCAATGGCTGCCTCCTCAAGCTTCTTCTCTTTAAGATGGCCGCGGACTTCCTTTTCCGTTCTCATCTTATGGGCAAGGTAGGCAATCGCGCTGTTATAAGCCTTTCGGATTTCATCATGGTAACCTACTTCGGCAAGGGCGAATTCATCAAGTTCCAACCCTTTTTTCAAGTGGAATTTCACAATTACCGCTTCATCAGCGCTAAAAGCGAACTCCTCTCCCTTTCCAAAATCCATGTAAATATTGTAACGTCCTGTATCCCGTTTTTGGGTGGTGATTTTTGTAATGATGGCCATGGTTTTCACCTCTACTCCACTTTACCATACTTGGGAAGTGCCTTTCATTTAGGAAGAAGGTAAAATAGGGAAAACAGGAACTTTTTGGAGGGGGAGCGGGTTTGAGGATTGCAATTGCGGGAGGCAGCGGTTTTTTAGGGAGCACATTGACCGATTATTTTCTTGAAGCCGGACATGAGGTTTTTATTTTGACGAGAAAAAAGAAGGAAAGCGGAAGGACTGGCATTACTTATGTGCAATGGCTTGAAGATGAAAGCGAGCCCGAGAAGGAATTGCGGGACATTCATGCATTTATCAATCTTGCCGGTGAATCGCTGAACAGCGGGAGATGGACGGAAGAACGGAAGGAACGGTTGTTAATGAGCAGGCTGGTCGCCGCCGAGGAAGCTGTCAGGATCATGGAAAGCCTGCCGGTTAAGCCGGCTGTCCATATCGCCGCCAGCGCTGTAGGTTTTTATGGGACATCCGATGAAAAAACCTTTACAGAAGAGTCATCGCATGGCAATGATTTTCTGGCAAGCCTTGTTAAAATGTGGGAAGAAGTTAGCTCAAAGACTGAAGCGTTTGGAATTAGGACTGTATTTTGCAGGTTCGGCATCATATTGGATAAAGCTGAGGGTGCGCTGCCAAGAATGCTCCTTCCTTATAAATTTTTCGGCGGGGGCACAGTCGGTTCGGGGCGCCAGTGGGTTTCCTGGATCCATCGGGATGATGCGGTTGGCGGGATTGTTTTTGCAATGGAAAACGGCGGGTTGAAAGGCCCTTTAAATTTCACTGCACCCCATCCCGCGCAGATGAAAGAGTTTGGCACGGTAATCGGCAAAGCCCTTGGCCGCCCGCATTGGCTCCCTGTTCCAGGAATCGCTTTAAAAGTCCTCCTTGGCGAAATGAGCACTCTTGTGCTGAATGGACAGCGGGTCATTCCTCGCAACCTTCTGGATGCCGGCTACACATTCCGATATCCGCACCTCCAGGAAGCGCTGGACAATTTATTGGCTGATTGAATCAAACTCCCGCTTTAAGGAAAGGATGAAAATGGAAGCAAACTTTTCTTAAAAGGAAGGGATTTACTTATGGAAAAGCCAAAAAAGGATAAAGCAAGGATGACATTGACAGCGACGCAGGAAGTTCTGTATCAAAAGGAATTCAAAGCGGCTGATAGGGCGGCTGGATTTGAAGGACCGAAGCTGAGGAAGAGATAATCTCCTATGGTTCCTGTAGCAAAATAGTTGCGGCGTGGTTGGTAGGATTTTTTGGTCGCAGGATCTTTCTTTAGAACGCGAAGGTAGGGTTGGACACGGCTGTTCGCGTTCTAAGTCGGCCCTTAGGACGCGAAGACCCCATTGGCCACGACTGCTCGCGTTCTAAGTCGGCCCTTAGGACGCGAAGACCCATTGGCCACGACTGCTCGCGTTCTAAGTCGGCCTTTAGAACGCGAAGGACCGGTTGGACATGGCTGTTCGCGTTCTAAGTCGTTCTTTAGGACGCGAAGACCCAGTTTGGCGCGGCTTTTCGCGTTCTAAGTTGTCCTTTAGAACGCGAAGGACCGGTTGGACATGGCTGTTCGCGTTCTAAGTCGGCCTTTAGAACGCGAAGACCCGGTTGGACACGGCTGTTCGCGTTCTAAGTTGTCCTTTAGAACGCGAAGGACCGGTTGTACATGGCTGTTCGCGTTCTAAGTCGTTCTTTAGAACACGAAGACCCCATTGGACACGGCTGTTCGCGTTCTAAGTTGGCCTTTAGAACGCGAAGGACCGGTTGGACATGGCTGTTCGCGTTCTAAGTCGGCCTTTAGTGCCCGAAGCATTGGTTGGACTCGGGGCTTCGGGCACTAAGTCGGCCTTTAGTTACCGAAGCAATGGTTAAGATCTGAGCTTCGGGCTGTAAATCGGCCTTTAGTGCCCGAAGCATTGGTTGGACTCGGGGCTTTGGGCTCTAAGTCGGCCTTTAGTTACCGAAGCAATGGTTGAGATCTGAGCTTCGGGCTGTAAATCGGCCTTTAGTGCCCGAAGCATTGGTTGAGATCTGAGCTTCGGGCTGTAAATCGGCCTTTAGTGCCCGAAGCATTGGTTGGACTCGGGGCTTCGGGCTCTAAGTCGGCCTTTAGTTACCGAAGCAATGGTTGAGATCTGAGCTTCGGGCTGTAAGTCGGCCTTTAGTGCCCGAAGCATTGGTTGGACTCGGGGCTTCGGGCACTAAGTCGGCCTTTAGTTACCGAAGCAATGGTTGAGATCTGAGCTTCGGGCTATAAGTCGGCCTTTAGAGCCCGAAAGTTGGACTTCGGGCTCTAAGTCTCTTTTCTAGTGCACAACTCAAATACCGCAGAAGGATTTTCCACTTATGGCTGTTGCCCGGACGGAAACGATAATAAAGGGGACTTTCCCACTTTATTTTCTGAAAGGGGTAATCGTAATGGCCCGTTCACGTGGACATCGCAATCGTGATAAGAACACATCTTCACTGCCCCAGACTCCAAAGAATCTCAAAATTACCGATGGGCGTGATGTGGAGTTTGACCGCGATCTAGCCGATCATGATGATCTGGAGGCAATGGCTCGTTCCAAAGCAGCCGATCAGCGAGCGAAAAGCAGAAAATAGAGATAAGCGGACGCACCGTTTAGCGGCTTATTAAACAAAGCCGCCAGGCGCTCGACGCGAAAAAAGAAGCAGGGCTCCCCTGCTTCTTTTGTTTAGTTAAGTTACGCTTTTTGGCGGGCATCTTTTTTAGTAATGGCCGCTTTCAGGTAAGGAACTGCGAATCTGTCGACTCCCCAGTAAGTTGCGCCGCTGCCTGCGAATAAGAGGACAAAAGCGACTGTGTAGAGGATTGGGTTTGTGCTTGTTGTTCCAGCGAGCAGGAAGTTCAAGTTCATGAATGCGCCAGCGATAAGTGCCGGAATTGTCGCTGCTCCAAGAATGAGTCCTACGCCAACGAGTGTTTCGCCCCAAGGAATCAGGACGTTGAACAGATCAACGTTCGGGACTGCGAAGCTTTGCAGGAAGTTTGCGTACCAGCCTTGGACTGCTGGATGGTCGCCTGCTGCCTGGGCGATGGCGCCCTGCAGGAAGCCGCCTGCATCGAATCCTCCCGTAATCTTATGGAAACCCGCTCCAAACCATTGAAGGCCAAGCCAGATTCTTGCGATTGTCCAAATTGTCGCTGCCTGGGGTGTTTGATACCATTTTTTCATTTTAACCACTCCTATAATTATTATTTGTGAAACTATTCACAAATTATGTTAAAAAAATATGTGTATAAGTTCTTTTCCTGTCTGTCACTTTGTGAATACTTTCACTTACTTTCTACACCTTTACTATACAACCTCCGTATTCAACTATCAACACATTTTTATCTATTTCACTGTGAATATAATGTTAATTTGAACAGATTGTGAACTCATCCTATTATTTTGTGGACAATGGGGATAATGTGGATATTTTGCTCAAGGGTTTAGGATAAAGGCTTCCTGAATTGCCTGCTTGTGAATAAAAAATGGGGATATATCTGTGGATAAAGTGGATAAGTCTGTGGATCATTGAAAAATAAGCTTTTTATTTGTGGATAAATCTTAGGATAACTTAATCGAGTTTGAAACTTATCTCTTCAGATACTGGGAAGCTGTATTATTCAACCTCTTCCCGCATTGTTAACTCCATAAACCGGACACTACTGTAAGCATCCTAGCCCGTCTTTTCGCGTTTTCCATGCTACAATACGGGAAAACCCCAGATTGGAGATGAGCTTTTGGTTATTGACTTACTAAAGAATTTGATTGCCATTGATAGCAGTACTGTTTTAGGAGCCAATAACGCGGTTGATTTTTGCGGGAAGTGGCTGAGGGAAAGAGGGCTTAAGGTATCCTTTTATGAAAACAACGGTTTTCGGATGCTTGTTTCTGAAATCGGCGAAGGGGAACATACTCTTATCCTCAATGGCCATGTCGATGTGGTTGCAGGAAGCCCGAGGCAATTCACCCCGCTGGAAAAGGATGGCCGGATTTATGGCCGCGGGTCCGCAGATATGAAGGCCGGAGTAGCCGCCATGATGGCTGCTTTTGCACAATTGAGCAAACGAGAGCCCGACTGCAAGGTTCAGCTTCAAATCGTTTCTGATGAGGAAATCGGCGGGATGAATTGTTCAGGTTTTTTAGTGGAAAATGGGTTTCGCGGAGATTTTGTCATTTGTGGAGAACCGACCGGGCTTCGCATTGCCAATCAGGCAAAGGGCATTTTACGGATGGATATCACAGTCTTCGGAAAGGCGGCGCACGGAAGCAGGCCTTGGGAAGGGATAAACGCGATTGAAAAGGCATATGATGTCTATCAGCAAATTCTTGACCTTCCTTTTGCAAAAGAAAGCAGCGAATATTATGAATCCCCATCGATCAACCTTGCGAAAATCGAGGCTGGGAATGCATATAATGTTGTTCCTGATGAATGCAGGATGGGCTTTGATATCCGGTATCTCCCGACTCAAAATAAAGAGGAACTTATCAGGCAGATTGGCGGAATTAATGGAATTGAAGCCGTCCCGGGGATGAGTGCAGCTCCAATTAATACTTCCCGGAACCACCCCCTCCTTAAGCGCCTTGCTGAAATTGTTGGACAGGAAACAGGACGGAAAGCGAGTTTCTTCGGCCAGCACGGCACCGCGGATACAGTGTATTTCGCAAAATACGGCATTCCTGCGGTTGAATTTGGTCCTGGCGGCGGGAATTGGCATGGCGAAGATGAGTTTGTGGAAATCGAAACGGTTCTCGCTTTTGAAAAAATTCTAATCGAGCTTGGGAGTTCCGGCAAAATTTTTTAGGACCCGAAATCCAAAACGCGCCTTCACAAAAAATGCGGAGGCGCGTTTTTAATTGATCACAAAGGTAATAGGGCGACAGTTTCTTTTGACTGAAGCTTTTCAACCATTTCAATCCATTCCTTTGGCTTGTTGGCCAAAACAGAATAATACTCAGTGAGGAAATCCACAACAAGCTTTGCTTCGATCTGGTCCTGGCTATCATTGCCTGGCATGAAGCCAAGGTCAAGGCCTGAAACAGCTTCGCCGTTATTTTCCCAGGACGGATGGACGTATTCAAGATCAAGGCGCTTATAGCCGAGGTGTGACAGGACTTCGCGGCGGACATACGGATCCATGACCTTCACTCCACCAAATTCAAGGCCTTCAACCTGGTAAGGATCATAAATCTCTGCGAACATGCCGTATAATTCCTTGCCGTTTTTTGAAGCCAGCTCATGCAGATCCTTCATCCGGTTCACCGCAAGGAAGCGGCCTATTCCCTTTCCCTGCTTGCCAATGATTGTGAAGTCGGTCATGGCAATATTCCATTTCTCATAGTAGCGGTATTCGGTCGCCCCGACAACTTCATCCCCATCGACAGCGACAAACACACGGATTCCAGGGTCTTCTAAGGGCTCTTTCCATAAATCATACTCGAGCACTTCTTCTTTCGGGAAAATCTCACCCATCAGGTTGTGCAGCTTGCGAAAATTCTGATCTTCTATATTGGTAATGCGCTTATATTCCATTTCCGGGTACTCCTTCGTTTTTAAATGGGTTTTTCCATTCCATAATGACTGCGTAGTTGCAGGATTCTTCATCTTCCAGATAGTTTTTGACAATCGCTACAGGCACCCGGCCGCAGCGGAGGAGAAAAGAGACGACCGGGTCCTTCAGTTCGGCGGACATAACTTTCTCTAGGTACTGCTCCGGTGACATCGACTTTGACACTTTATGATAGCCCGGCATCCTGCTCCCGCCAACGAGCCTGTCTATTTGCTGGTCAACGACAACGTGATACATTGCCTGCATCAGCAGTTTTCCCAGGCCCAGTTTCCGGTATTTCGGGCGGACACTGATATCGACGATATAAAGCGAGTTTCCTTCGGGCTGGTGATTGTGGATATAGCCATTGCCGGTTTTTTCTTCCCACGTATGGTCCGGATGGGAAGGGTCGAAATTGACTCTCAGCCCGGTCAATGAACCAGCCAGCTCCCCATCAACCGAAACGCAGAGCGCACCCGGTTGAAAATGTTCAACATGGCTGGCAAGCTGTTCTTTATTCCACCATAAATCGGATGGGAACGGAGGAGGAAAGCATTCGGATTGTATTTCAATCAGCCCATCGAAATCCTTCTCATCATAATTCCTGATACAAACAGAATATGGCTTGTCCTGCTCATAAACAAAAAACTCGCTTTTGTACATCCGGTTCACCCCTAGGAATCAGATTTTTCCCAATCCACATATAAATCCGTCCTGCGGTCGCGCCACGTTGTCACTGAGCCGCGCTCACGGACTTCATATAACAATTCCAGATCCAGATCGGCGGTGACGATCATATCATCGTTTATTTCTCCCTCAACCATAAGGCCTTTCGGCGGGAAAGGAATATCGTTCGGCGTGATGACGACGGCCTGGCCAAAATTCAGGCGCATGAAATCGACTGTCGGCAAGGCGCCGACCGTGCCGGTAAGGACGACATAGACCTGGTTCTCGATTGCCCGGGCATGGCTTGTGTAGCGGACCCGGTGGAACCCGTGGCGGTCGTCGGTGCAGGAAGGGCAGAAAATGACATCGGCCCCTTTCGCCTTGGCCATCCGGACTATTTCCGGAAATTCGATATCATAGCAAGTAAGGATGGCGATTTTTCCTTTTTCGGTTTCAAAAATGCGGAAGCTATCGCCTTTTTCCATATTCCACTCGTGAACCTCGGTTGGCGTGATATGGAGCTTGGCCTGCTCCTCAACCTTGCCATCCGGGTAAAAGAGATGCGCCGTATTATAAAGCTTTCCGCCCCGTTCAACGACATGGGTGCCGCCGATGATGTGCATGCCAGTTTCTTTCGCCAAAGACGTGAAAAGTTCACGGTACTGGTCGGTGAATTTCGGCAGATCATTGATTGTAAGAGCGTTGCCGCTGCCATCTCCAATTGATAAAAGCTGTGTTGTGAAAAATTCAGGAAATAGGACAAATTCCGAACCGAATTCCTGGGCGGTTTTTATATAATGCTCACATTGAGCTGCAAATTCTTTAAATGATGAGATAGTGTGCAGATGATATTGCACAGCCGAAACACGAATCTTCACAGAATAACCTCCTCGTTGCTGCCAACAAGGCCAGCAATAATATAAACTTTAAGGCTATTATTCACTAATTATTCTTATAAGACAAGTGAGATGACCATCTTCATTTCTTTAAATTTTTGTATTTTTCGCTATATTTACATAATCTTTATCTTCCCTTAAAGACTGCTTAATATCGCATGGGTACGATGAGTGTGTAAAGGGTTGATTTTACCGTAAGTTTAGTTTGTTAATATCCGTTGTCCTTAATTCTTTTGGCAAAATATCTCCAGCTGGGGAGGATTGCATTTGAAGAATTTAATTTTCATTTTGGTGTTTCTGGGGACGTTGTCGGGATTTTATGCCGGGGAGCCGCTTGAGCAGGAAAAGGCAGATTCATATCTCAACAAAGCTGCAGGCAGCGGGATTTCCGGGAAAACTATGAATGAAAGGGAGCCGCTGGTTCCTGCTGATGGGCAGTTGATAGAGCCCGGTGAATCAGTGGCGGATGGTAAAGGAATGCTGACATTGATGGCTGCTTCACCAGTTTATGATTCCTTCTTTTTGGGAGGCGTCGATTTCATTGTCAAAGATGTAAAACTGTTAAAATTCAAACCTACTCATTCAAAAGGCTTACACGAGGACTCTGAACTTGAATTTATTAAAGTTGATGTCGAGATTGTCAACACCAATCCTTTCAGTGTCCACTTCAATCCAGTCGAGACGATCAGAATCAATGGGACTGAAATCCCTTCTGAAAATGAATTCCTCCTTGAAAATATGGGCGGGATTCTGAAGGCAGGCTCAACGAGGACAGGAAGTGTGGGCTACCTCGTTGAGGAGACAGGTATTTTGGAAGTTGAAATCCAGTCAAGTGATGTAACTGCCAAAGGACATAATCTGGTAAGTAAAGCTGCTACTTTCAAGGTCGTTTTAAATAGAGAGCCCCAATAAATCCGCAAAAAAGCATGGAAACTGATTCCATGCTTTTTTAGGGCCGCCTCCCGCTGTTACTATCAAAGCCGTCCTTTAGCCAGGGCAATTTGTTTTGATACTTGGTTTGGCGATGTGCCTCCATAGCTGTTCCGTGCTCCAGCCACATGTTCAGGGGCGAGGATTTTATAAATGTCACCTAGGAAGATCTCGCTGAATGACCTGTATTCATCCATAGTCAGATCGAGCAGGTATTTATTATTTTGGATGCAGTAAAGGACAATCTTCCCGATTACTTCATGGGCTTCGCGGAAAGGCATTCCTTTTGACGCAAGATAGTCGGCGATATCCGTCGCGTTGGAGAAATCCTCATCAAGCGCCCTGCGCATCACATGGCCATTCACCTTCATCGTCTCAATCATCGGGGCGAGCAGCTTCAAGGACCCCTCCAGCGTTTCAACTGTATCAAACATACCTTCCTTGTCTTCTTGAAGATCCTTGTTGTAGGCAAGCGGCAATCCTTTCAGCACTGTCAGCAGGCTAATCAAGTTTCCGTAAACCCTTCCTGTCTTTCCGCGCAAAAGTTCCGGGACATCAGGGTTTTTCTTTTGCGGCATAATGCTTGAACCTGTGCAAAATGAATCATCGAGTTCAATGAACCGGAACTCCTGGCTCGACCAGATAATCAATTCCTCGGATAAGCGGGAAATATGCGTCATGATAATCGAACTGATTGATAGGAATTCAAGAATGAAATCCCTGTCGCTGACCGCATCCATGCTGTTCGGGTAAATGGTTTCAAAACCAAGCAGCCCCGCGGTCAGCTCCCTGTCGATCGGGAAAGTCGTTCCGGCAAGGGCCCCTGCGCCAAGAGGCATCCAATTCACACGTTTCAAGCTGTCCTTAAGCCTTTCCTTGTCCCTTTCGAACATCCAGAAATAGGCCATCAAATGATGGGCAAAGGAAACTGGCTGGGCACGCTGCAAATGTGTATAACCCGGAATAAGCGTGTCGATATGCTGTTCGGCTTTGCCGATGATCGCTTCCTGAACCATCTTCATCAGCTCGATGAGTTCACTCGTCTTGTTCCTGAGGAAAAGATGCATGTCGGTCGCAACCTGGTCGTTCCGGCTGCGGCCGGTATGAAGCTTACCACCGACAGGTCCGATCATCTCAATCAGCTTTTTCTCAATATTCATATGGATATCTTCATCTTCTATTAAAAACTCAATCTCGCCGTTCGCGGCCATTACCCGGATTTTTTGCAGTCCGCTGATGATTGCTTCGGCATCTTCCATCGGAATAATACCGCACTCACCGAGCATTTTCGCGTGGGCAATGCTTCCTTCAATATCTTCTGCGGCCAGCTTTTGGTCAAAAGAAATCGAAGCCGTGAACTCCTCTACAAGCTTATTCGTTTCTTTCGTAAAACGGCCGCCCCATAATTTTGACATGTTCCTTCCTCCTGTATAGCAAATGAAAGCTCCCTCCGCACCGCAAAGGAAGCCGCCATAGTAGATTTCACGGTTCATCCTGCCAGAACCCGCCAATCAGTTAGCGCACAGCGGTTCTGGTGAATCTTTCCGTCCGCGATAGTTACTGTTTATTTCAGTACAGATTGTTTGCTATTAACCTCTGAATATACCTTTGTCGGCAATCCCCAAATTTTAATGAAGCCCTCGGCCGCGAGGTGGTCGAAAGCATCACCCTTGGAATAAGTGGCCAGCTCTTCGTTATACAAGCTGAATGGCGACTTGCGGCCTACGGTCATATGGGTTCCTTTGTGGAGCTTGACACGGATTGTTCCGGTCACCACTTCCTGGGTTTGGTCGACAAATGCATCAAGAGCGGCTTTCAGCGGCGAATACCAAAGGCCCTCATAAACAATCTTAGCCATTTGCTGATCAACCTGCGTTTTGAATTGAGTGACTTCACGCGGAAGCGTCAGGAATTCCAGCTCCTTGTGGGCTTGAATAAGGATAAGGGCTGCCGGATTTTCATACACTTCCCTCGATTTGATGCCGACAAGGCGATTTTCAATATGATCAATACGGCCAATACCATGCTTGCCGCCAAGTTCATTCAGCTTTTCAATCAGTTCCACCAACGTAAGCTGCTGGCCATTGAGGCCGGTTGGAACGCCTTTTTCAAAATCAATTTCGATATACTCCGGAACGTCAGGTGCCAGTTCAATTGGATTGGTCCAGTCGAACGCTGCCTCGGGAGCTTCTGCCCACGGGTCTTCAAGGACTCCTGCTTCACAGGCGCGCCCCCAAATATTCGCATCTATGGAGAACGGATTATCTAGATCAACCGGGATTGGAATCCCCTTTTCCTCGGCATACTTGATTTCCTCATCCCTTGTCATTCCCCACTCGCGGACCGGGGCCACTACTTTCAGATCCGGATTGAGCGCCTGAATCGACACTTCAAAACGAACCTGGTCGTTCCCCTTCCCAGTACATCCATGTGCAACCGCAGCGGCGCCTTCCTTTTCGGCTACCTCAACAAGAAGCTTTGAAATAAGCGGCCTTGATAAAGCCGATGAGAGCGGATATTTTCCTTCATACAGGCAATTCGCTTTCAGGGCAGGAACGATATATTCTTTTGCCAAGAGCTCCTTCGCATCAATCATGTAGGCCTTGATGGCTCCGACATTCAGTGCTTTCGTGCGGATTGCCTCAAGGTCCTTCCCTTCGCCGACATCAAGGCCGAGCGCGATGACGTCGTATCCGTATTTTTCCTGAATCCATTTGACGGAAACGGATGTATCCAATCCGCCCGAGTAAGCTAAAACGATTTTTTCTTTTGCCATGATTAACACCTCATATGTTGATTAAATATTTTTCATTATAAGAATAGATTTGGTCATCCTGCGAGCAGTGCTTTAAGGATGGCCTTCTGGGCGTGCAGCCTGTTTTCCGCTTCATCGAACACAACGGAATTCGGTCCATCAATAACCCCGGCCGTCACTTCCTCGCCGCGGTGGGCAGGCAGGCAGTGCAAGAAGAGAAAGTCCTTTTTGGCGAGGGCACATAATTCTTCATTCACTTGGAAAGGAGCAAATTTCTCAAGCCTTTCCTGCATTTCATCTTCCTGGCCCATGCTCGCCCATACATCCGTGACGACCACATCCGCTTCGGCAATTGCTTCACGCGGATCGCCAGTAATAAGAATTTTGCTGCCGACATTTTCTGCCTCTTTTTTCACAGTGTTGACAATGTCTTGGTGCGGCTCATATCCTTCCGGGCTGGCAACACTGATATCCATGCCGGTTTTTACAGCTCCCTCCAGGAGCGAATGGGCCATATTGTTGTTGCCGTCGCCTATGTAGCAAAGCTTCAGCCCTTCAAGCCTTCCCTTATATTCATAAATCGTCAGCAGATCGGCTAGAACTTGGGCCGGATGATGGAGGTCGGTAAGCCCGTTGATGACGGGGATATCGGCATGCTCGGCAAACTCTTCGATTCGCTCATGCCCAAACGTCCGGATCATGACCGCATCCACATACCTGGACAGAACCTTGGCTGTATCCGCAATCGTTTCTCCTCTTCCAAGCTGGATGTCCCTCGTGCTCAGGAAAATCGCCTGGCCTCCCAGCTGCATCATGCCGACTTCAAAGGATACGCGAGTCCTTGTTGATGATTTTTCAAAAATCATTCCGAGTACTTTACCGCTCAGGAAGTGCTGTGGCTTTCCTTGTTTTTGGGTCTTTTTCATTTGGACTGCCGTTTCAAGCAGCCAGCCCAGTTCTTCCGGCGAGAAATCCGCCAGACGCAAGAAATGCTTCCCCTTTAAGTTCGGTACGAACGTTTCTCCCTTTCTAATTGCATTGAGCATGTCTTCCCCTCCGATGCTAGTTTTCACCCGGCCCGGAAGCCGGCGATAAATCATTACCCCTTATTCAAAAATGCTTTTGTCATTTAGTATTTCTCCAGATAATGAATTATTATAATTATAGATTTATATTTATGCAACAGTTTGCATAAATATTTTTTAGCACCGCATGAAAATGAGCCTTTTGCCTTATGGGTTACACCATCGGGCCAATCAAAAAAACATCGTCTTTTGTTGGCAATGCCTATGAATTTAGTCCTGTTAGTTTGGCCGTACCGGCAATTATTTAGTTACATTTATAGGCCCAGTTAATTTCAAAAGCTATTTCTGTTCATAACCGATATACTAGATTTTAGAGTTTCCAACTTGAAAGGGGCACCAATCATGAAGCCGCGGATGATAGCTGGTTTTATTATCTTCTTTATTCTATATACATTGCTTGTTTATTATATCGGCTGGAATGGCTGGATTTGGCTTGAATCTGCCGGACTGCCGCTTCCTCCAGTCTTGCTATACAGCTCGATTTTATTCGTCCTGGCCTTTTCTTATCTGCTTGGCAGGACTAAATTACGGATGCCTTTCTTTACAGTCATCGGCTCCTATTGGTTTGGTTTTTTGCAATACGCCCTCCTGCTCCTCCCGCTCGCTGATATGGCCGGGTATGTGCTCATTGAAACAGGGGTGGATGCAGATAAGGCCATTTTCTGGACAGGCCTCGCTTTGATTGTGATTTTCATTGTCATTTTTGCATATGGGACTTTCAATGCTTATAGTCCTGTGGTCAGGAAGTTTGCAATTAAGATTCCGAAACAGGCGGGCGGACGGAAAAAGTTGAGGGTCGTGATGGCATCCGATATGCACTTCGGCCACCTGTCCGGCCTTTCACATCTTAGAAGGCTTGTGAAGTTGGTAAACAGTCTTCAACCTGACATCATCCTTTTGCCGGGGGATATTATCGAGGATGATCCCGAGCCATTTATCAAAAAACAGATGGGCAACGTCATGCGTGATCTGTCCGCACCGCTCGGCGTCTATGGGGTCCTTGGCAACCATGAGTATTACGGCGGAGCCATTCCTGAGTTTGTCCGTGAAATGGAACGGATTGGCATCCAGATCCTCCAGGATGAAGTGATTGAAATTGATGACTCCTTCTTCCTTGCAGGGCGTAAAGACCGGACTGATAAATTGCGCGAAAAGATGAATGATCTTTTGGCATTCGCGGATCCATCCATGCCGATTATTATGATGGACCATCAGCCTGCGGAAGTAACGGTTGCTGGTCAGCATGGCGTCGACCTTCTTTTATGCGGCCACACCCACCGCGGCCAGATGGCGCCGAATCACCTTATTACGAGGAAGCTGTTCGAAATCGACTGGGGCTATCTGCAAAAAGAAGCCATGCATGTCATCGTCTCCTCAGGGTACGGATTCTGGGGCCCGCCTCTCAGGCTGGGGAGCCGGTCCGAAATTATTGAAGTTGATATTACATTCGCAGAAGAAGCCGAACCGGATTATAATCAAAACGAAGGAGCCATCCTCTAGGGACGGCTCCTTTTTTTCGGTGTGCTTAAGTTCTGTAACTGCTTTTCCGGCATCATACCATAAAGCGATTGCTTTAGAGACCGAAGGGCCGGTTGGCATTTGCTGTTCGGGCACTAAGTTGGCCTTTAGAACCTGAAGGACTGGCTGAGCACCACTGTTCGGGCTCTAAGTCGTCATTTAGAACCCGAAGGACTAGATGCCCAACGCTGTTCGGGCACTAAGTCGTCATTTAGAACCCGAAGGGCAAGCTGGCAACCACTGTTCGGGCTCTAAGTCGTCATTTAGAACCCGAAGGACTTGCTGAGCACCACTGTTCGGGCACTAAGTTGACCTTTAGAGCCCGAAGGACTAGCTGACCACAGCTGTTCGGGCTCTAAGTCGTCATTTAGAACCCCAAGCACCAACCGGCCAAAGCTGTTCGGGCACTAAGTCGTCATTTAGAACCCGAAGGACTAGATGCCCAACGCTGTTCGGGCTCTAAGTCGTCATTTAGAACCCAAAGGACTAGATGTCCAAAGCTGTTCGGGCTCTAAGTCGTCATTTAGAACTCCAAGCACCAACCGGCCAACACTGTTCGGGCTCTAAGCCAAGTCCTCCGGCGCTCGGGTCCTTTTTTGCGAAATCACATCTTCATCTTCGGATCAAGTGCGTCCCGCAATCCGTCGCCCATCAGGTTAAAGCCAAGAACCGTAAGCATGATGGCCATTCCCGGGAAAAATAGCGTCCATGGCGCCTGCGTCAAATAGTTCTTGGAGTCAGCAAGCATCCGTCCCCATTCAGGGGTCGGCGCCTGCGCGCCAAGCCCAAGGAATCCAAGCGCCGCCGCTTCGATGATGGCTGTGGCAATGGCAAGGGTCGCCTGGACAATGACTGGTGTGATACTGTTCGGCATGATGTGCCTGAACAAAATCCGGCTATCCTTCATCCCGACCGCCTTAGCCGCCATAATATATTCCTCTTGCTTTACACTTAACACCTTTGAACGGACCAGCCTTCCGAAGTTCGGGATATTGATAATGGCGATGGCAATCAATGCATTTCTCAATGACGGGCCTAAAATTGCCACGATTGCGATTGCAAGAAGGATGCTTGGAAACGCCAGCAAAATATCAAAGACACGCGAAATCAGCGTATCCACCCAGCGGCCGTAAAATCCGGCAATAATTCCCAAAAAAGTGCCGATCAGCATCGAAGCCATGACAGAAAGTAAGCCTACCCACAAAGAAATCTTCGCACCATACACGACACGCGAGAAAATATCCCGGCCAAAGTCATCCGTCCCGAACCAATGTTTCGCCGATGGGGCAAGGAGCCTGTCTGCCAAAACTTGATCCCTGAAGCTATAAGGGGCAATCAAAGGGGCGATGGCCGCAATAATGATAAAGAAAATAACGATTCCCAAGCCGACAAGTGCGAGCCTGTTTTTTTTGAATGTCTGCCATGCTTCCTTCCAGGGGGAAACAGCTTCATCCTGTATTGCGGCAACGGGCATTTCCCCCGTGTTTTTCACAAGTTCAGTCACTATTCCACCCTCCCGTCAATTGTATTTGATACGCGGATCCACAAATGCGTATAAAAGGTCAACAAGTAAATTAATAAGAACAAAAATCGCAGCGATGATTAAAATGCCTGACTGGATGACAGGATAATCCCGAAACCCGATTGCATCATATAAATAACGTCCAACCCCCGGCCAGCCAAAGATTGTTTCGGTCAAAATAGCCCCTCCAAGAAGCAGGCCAGTCTGCAACCCGATAATCGTCAGCACCGGAATGACGGCATTCTTTAGTGAATGCTTGTAGACGACCCAGAACATCGGCAGACCTTTTGCCCTCGCAGTCCGGATGTAATCCGATTTCATCACTTCCAGCATCGATGACCTCGTCATCCTGGCGATAATCGCCATTGGAATGGTCGCAAGCGCCAAGCTTGGCAAAATCAAATGGCGGAAAGCCACTTGGAACTGGTCGAAACGTCCTTGAAGGAGACTGTCAATCAAATAAAAGTTCGTTATCGCCGTTATCGGATCGCGGACATTTTCCCTCCCTGTTGTCGGCAGCCAGCCAAGTTCAATCGAAAACATCCATTGGGCCATTAAACCTAGCCAAAAAATCGGGATTGAAACGCCAACAAGCGCCAAAACCATGGCGACATAATCAAACCAGGAATTTGAAAACCATGCCGAAATAATTCCCGCATTCACTCCAACCACAACTGCAATGATCATGGCCACAAGCGTCAATTCAGCAGTGGCTGCCAGATAAGGCCAGATTTCTTCATTGATTGGCCCCCTCGTCCTTAGGCTGACACCCAAATCCCCTTGCAGCAGGCTTTTGAGGTAGTCGAAATATTGTATGTACCACGGCCTGTCCAGCCCGAGTTCCCGCGTCAGTGTTGCCAGTGCTTCTTTCGTAGCCCTTTGTCCCAAAATAACCTGGGCGGGATCGCCGGGGATGGCGTGGATGATGGCAAAAACAATCAAAGTCATCCCAAACAGGACAGGGATAAGGGAAAGAACACGCCTTACTGTATAAGTAAACAACTTTCCCGCACCTCCGGTTCTACAGTTTATTCCGTTAAAACGTTTTTTAAGGGCAAAAGGGGAGGCGAGGCTCCCCTTTTGTGCTTATTCGCTTGCTCGTATTTTATTTAAATTCCACTTTCATTAAGGATTCAGATCCCGTTGGATGCGGTACATAACCGGTAACTTCCTTCACGCCCGCTGACAGCGGCCTCGAGTGTACGAGCGGAATCCATGGTGCGTCATCATGGATAATTTCCTGTGCCTTTTTGTAAAGCTCGGCGCGTTTACCTTGGTCAGTTTCAGACTGGGCCTGGATCAGCACCTCATGAAGCTCATCATTGGAATAATAAGTGTAGTTATTTCCTCCAATGCTGTCTTTGTCCAGCAACGTGTAGAGGAAGTTGTCGGCGTCGCCGTTATCCCCTGTCCAGCCAAGCATGAAGGAATCAAACTCTCCCTTTGCCGCTTTATCCAAATAGGTTGGCCAGTCGACTGTTTTAATTTCCGCTTCAACGCCAATTTTGCTGAAGCTTTCCTGTATAATCTCGGCGACCTTTTGTCCTTCAGGCATATACAAGCGTGCTACTGGCATTGCCCAAAGCTCCATTTTAAAGCCTTTTTCATAGCCAGCTTCCTTCAGGAGCGCTTTGGCTTTTTCCAAATCATATGGATAAGCATCAATGCTTTCGTTATAGCCTTGAATGGAAGGCGGCATCGGGTTTTTCGCTGGCTCCGCCATCCCGGCATAGAAAGCCTTAATAATAGATTCTTTATCGACAGCATGGTTCAATGCCTGACGGACAAGCTTATTGTCTAATGGCTTGCGGGTTACTGTAAGGCCAAGATAGCCAATGTTCATTGACGGCCTTTCGATTAGCTGCAGCTTGTCATTCGATGTCACCTGGTCAACTTCCGCATAGTTCAATCCATCCATCAAATCGATCTCGCCATTCTTCAAAGCGTTCAGACGGGCGGTGTTTTCCGGAATAACCCGGAAAATGACTTTATTCAACTTCGGATAGCCTTTTTGCCAGTAATCAGGATTCTTTTCAAGTGTGATCGTATCGTTTTCCTTCCACTCCACAAATTTGAATGGCCCGGTGCCAACCGGATTTTTGCGGTACTGATCACCGTACTTTTCAAGGGCCGCTGGGCTTGCAATCCCGAAACAGGTCATTGCAATGTTTACAAGGAATGTCGCCTGTGGCCTTGTCAGGGTAAACTGGATCGTATGTTCATCAACGACTTTTATTTCCTTGATAACATGGCCCGGTTCCCCCTTATAACCTCCGAACATTGTATAATACGGGAATTTTTCGGCATTGCCGCCAGCCCATCTTTCAAAATTATACTTGACCGCTTCAGCATTAAAATCCGTCCCGTCATGGAACTTTACACCTTTTACGAGTTTAAAAGTATAGGTGAGCGAGTCATCGGAAATCTCCCAACTTTCCGCCAGCCCAGGCTGTGTGGTCGTATCGCTTTCGCCAAAATTGACGAGCGTGTCATAAATATTCTCGGTAACCTTGAATGTTTCTCCTTCAGTTGTCCCAATAGGATCGAGTGTAACGGAGTCAGCCCCGCGGGCATAAACAAGGGTATCCTGTTTATTCCCTCCGTCGCCCGAGCCTTTACCCGTATCGCCGGAAGATTTTTTCGTTCCGTCCCCGCCGCTGCAGCCGGCCAGGAATAAGCTGACCGCCAGCAATGAAACCAAAAGCATTTTAAGCGTTTTGTTCATAGTCCTTTTTCGCCCCCGTCTTCTTTTCTCATATTTATCACCTGCGCGGCATCCCCATCATTATATAAATGGCATGCCACGTAATGACCCTGCTCTGTTAGGCCCTCCGGCCTGATCGTTGTACAGATGTCCATACAGAATGCGCACCTGGTGTGGAAAGCGCATCCTGCCGGCGGATTGGCCGGGCTTGGTAGCTCTCCCTCTATCATGATGAGTTCCCGTTTTATATCCGGGTCCGGTACCGGAACAGCCGAGAGCAATGCTTTCGTGTAAGGATGTTTCGGATTTTCATATAACTCTTCACTATCGGCCAGTTCAATCAGCCGCCCCAGGTACATGACGCCAACCCGATCGCTGATATGGCGGACAACCCCCAGGTCATGTGCGATAAAAATATATGTAAGCCCAAACTCTTTCTGAATATCCTTCATTAGATTCAATACTTGGGCTTGTATAGAAACATCCAGCGCCGATACAGGTTCATCGGCAATAATAAGCTTCGGCTTTGTCATCAGCGCCTTCGCGATGCCAATCCTCTGTCTTTGCCCACCGCTGAACTGATGCGGATAGCGCCTGGCATGAAAGCTGCTCAGCCCGACTACCTCAAGCATTTCCCTTACTTGCTTCTTCCGTTCCCCTTTCGTTCCAATGCCATGGACTATGAGGGGCTCTTCCAATATTTCTTCAATCGAATGGCGGGGATTCAGGGAAGCGTATGGATCCTGGAAAACCATTTGAATATCACGCCGGGTCTTTCGCAACTCGCTGTTTGTCATTTTCGTAATCTCTTTATCTTCGAACCTGATTGACCCGTCGCTGGCCTCGATAAGCCTCATAAGCAGCCGGCCCGTCGTGGATTTTCCGCAGCCGCTTTCACCGACAATCCCAAGCGTTTCGCCCTTTTTGACAAAAAAGGATACATCGTCAACAGCTTTCACTTCACCGACTTTTTTGCCAAACAAACCGCCGGTTATTGGAAAGTATTTTTTAAGTCCGTTCACCTCAAGAAGTAACTCGGGCATCCTCACTCCTCCTCTCCGCGTTTTCATAGAGGAAGCAGCGAACCTCATGGCCGGGCTCGCCCATTTTGTACAACTCAGGTGTTTCTTCTAGGCAACGGCCGAACACTTCAGAACATCTTGGCGCGAACCGGCACGCTTTCGTAATCGTTCCCGGACGCGGAACATTGCCGGGTATACTATAGAGCCGGTCCTTTTTTGCGCGAAGATCCGGCACGGATTTCAGAACCCCGAGCGTGTATGGATGCTTCGGATTTTTCAAAATGGTCCTGACATCGCCTTCTTCAACGATTTGGCCGGAATACATGACGATGACACGTTCACAGATCTCCGATACGACCCCAAGGTCATGGGTAATCAATATAACGGTCGTATCTGTTTTTTCATTCAAGTCCTTCATCAAGGCAAGGATTTGCGCCTGGATGGTCACATCAAGTGCGGTTGTCGGTTCATCGGCAATCAGCACCTTCGGATTGCAGGCCATCGCCATCGCAATCATGACACGCTGGCGCATTCCGCCTGACAGCTGATGGGGATGTTCCTTCAATATCCCTTCCGCTCTTGGGATGCCAACCAATTGCAGAAGCTGGATGCAGCGGACCCGCGCTTCCTCCTTCGAAAGCTTTGTATGGAGTCTGACAGCTTCGATCAGCTGGTTGCCAATCGTAAATAGCGGATTGAGTGAGGTCATTGGCTCCTGGAAAATCATTGAGATTTGGTTGCCACGGATTTTCCGCCATTCTTTTTCGGACAAACCCGTGATGTCCCGTCCTTCAAAAATAATTTCCCCTTGCTCTATTTTGCCGGGCGGGGAAGGAATGAGCCCCATAGCAGCAAGTGATGTGACACTCTTCCCGCTTCCTGACTCGCCGACAATTCCCAATATCTCTCCCTTTTTCAAATCAAAACTGATTCCATCGACTGCAGGCAGGAATTTGTTTCCCGATTGGAAAGAGACTTTCAAATCGCGGATTTTCAATATACTGCCATTACTCAACAAGGCCACCCCCTTAACTAACATGTAAATGCAGAAAATTACGATTATATTAAATAAACAAATTATTATGACTACTATAGATTTTCTTACGCTTGGTTGAATTTGTCAAACTTGAAAGAGATTTCCCAACCCTTTTCAAGCTATAATAAAAAGTGCCGTATACAACTAGATTTATAGTCTGGACCTGCTATTAATTAAGGTTATTCTTATTACTAAAAAACTATTCTGGAGGGAAGTTATGATTAGGAACTTAGTACAGTCAGCCGGAGGTAAAAGAGGCCGTTGGGCCACGGTATTTATTTGGATTACAGCTCTTTTAATTTTGAATTTCTCCTTTCCTCAGGCAAATTCTCAAAAGACGGAAACAGCCGGGGAGCTGAGGAGTGATTCCCCTTCCCAGCAGGCAAACAAAATTGCAGGGAAGGAATTCCCCTCAGACAAGGGGACTCCGGCGCTATTAACCTTCCATCATAAAAGCGGATTGAATATGGAGGATTTGGAGTCTATTCAGGGCTTAGTCAAAACCTTAAACGAAAATCCGGCAAGCGGCCAGGACAGCATCCCTCCATTGCATCAGATGCCACCGCAGGCGTTGATGGGGATGATGTCAAAGGACGGCACCACTCTCATTGTTCCAGTGTCATTCAAGGAGAAAATCACTCCCGAGGAGCTTGAAAAAGGGATTGGGGATCTTGAGGAAACTATCAAGGACGCTTTCTCAGCAAATCCGCTGAAGACAAAAATGAGCGAGGATGATAAGCTCCTTGTCCGCATAACCGGTCCTGCAGGCATAGCGCTTGATGCTAATAAGCTTTTTGGGCAGGGGGATTTAAAACTATTGTTCGGGACCGTGGCAATTGTATTGATCCTTCTCCTGCTTATCTATCGCTCTCCTATTCTTGCGCTTGTGCCGCTCGTTGGTGTAGGCATCGCGTACGGAATTACAAGCCCGCTTCTTGGCTGGATAGGCAAGAACGGCTGGGCGGAATTCGACAGCCAGGGACTTTCCATCATGACTGTCCTTCTTTTCGGAGCGGGAACAGATTATTGCCTGTTCCTAATCTCAAGCTACCGCCACAAGCTTGAAAAAGTAGAAAATAAATTTACAGCAATGAAACAGGCCATTACCAATTCATCAGGAGCAATTGCGATGAGCGGCCTTACCGTTGTCTTTTCTCTGCTGGTTCTGCTCTTGGCAAAATACGGCTCGATCCATCGCTTTGCAATTCCGTTCAGTTTATCGATTTTCATCATGATGGCTGCAAGCCTTACACTCGTCCCTGCACTCCTTAGCATTCTCGGTCGAGGTTCCTTTTATCCTTTCGTCCCGAGAACCGAAGAGATGAAAAGGGAGCGCGCTGAGTGGAAAGGTAAACCATACACGCAAAAGGAAAAAAGAGAAAGTTTCGGTCTGAAGCTGGGCGGAATGATTGGCAGGCACCCTTGGCTAATCATCATTGCGACTACGATTTTCCTTGGGGCATTTGCGTTATTTTCAACAAAAATCCAATACACCTACGATACGTTATCATCCTTTCCGAAAGATATGCCATCCAGGGAAGGATTCACTCTAATCTCGGACCACTACAGCCCGGGTGACCTTGCCCCTGTCCATGTAATTGCCGATACAGAGGGAAAACAGGAAAATATTAAACAGTCGCTGGAGAAGCTTTCTTATGTCGCCAGTGTCACCGGACCGGAAGAAGGCGCAATAAATCAGGATATCCGTCGATATGAGGTTAAACTGGCCATCAATCCTTACTCCAATGAAGCCATGGACCATATCCCCGATATTAAAGCCCGGACTGGAGAAGAACTGAAAAGTGCGGGAATTGCCGATACGGAAGGAAAAGTGTGGATTGGCGGTATGACATCAGAGCAATTCGATACCCGCAAAACCACCACGAAGGACAGTGACATCATCATGCCTGTCATTCTCGCGATGATTGCGATCCTGCTCCTCGTTTATTTGCGGTCAATAACCGCAACCGCCTATTTGATCGGAACCGTGGTCCTCTCCTATTTCAGCGCGCTTGGTTTAGGATGGGCTGTCCTCCATTACGGGTTCGGAGTCGATGCCATTCAGGGATTCATCCCCTTGTACGCCTTCGTCTTCATTGTGGCGCTAGGAGAAGACTATAATATCTTCATGGTTTCGGGGATATGGAAGAAATGCCGGCAAATGCCTCTCCGGCAAGCTGTTAAGGAAGGCGTCGCCGAGTCTGGCGCGGTCATTACTTCCGCCGGGCTTATCCTTGCCGGAACGTTTACTGTCCTGACGACTTTGCCTATCCAGATTCTCGTCCATTTTGGAACGATCACTGCAATCGGCATCTTGCTGGATACATTCATCGTCCGGCCTTTCCTGGTGCCTGCCATCACCGTAGTGCTTGGAAAGTGGGCCTTCTGGCCAGCCAAAACGAATATGGAAGCCGTTGCAGGACAAAAAGAAAAACAAATGGGAACATCATGATTTTTGGGGCAGCCACTTAGGGCTGCCTTGTTTATTTTTGCCAAAATCCCTCGGTGAATACTCGCGATTGAAATCACACAAACTAACTCCCGAACAACTAATAAAGGAGTGAGGCTTGTGAAAAGGAGTTCTACAGTATTGCTTTCAGCAATTTTGCTCTTCGGATTGGCTGGCTGCGGCACTAACGATAATGGCAAAAACAGAATCCAGACCAATCAGGCAAGGATAAACAACGCAGGTGACCAGCAGCAGCTGAGAGTGTCCGACCGGGCAGCAAGGGCGGTTGAGCGTCTTGATGAGATTGACAGGGCTCATGTTATTATTTCCAACAACAATGCCTATGTTGCGGTCAGGACGAATAACAATAACGGCAAGAATGGAAAAGGCGGCATATACAACGATAATGGCCGGAATAACGGCAATGGCGATTTTCTTGAAAATGGGAGAGTCAACCAAAAAGGCAATGACGGCATCATAAACGGGAAAGGCGATGCAGGGAACAAAAATAATGGCCGCAACAATAATGCCGGGACCTTTGGAAACCGCGATAACAATGCGGGGACTTATGGAGTGGGTAACGGCTCTATGAATGGGAATACCGGAACTTACGGAGCTGGAAACGGAGCCGGGAGCGGTTTCCGTGATTTCGGTTACGGTACTGGCGAGACAGTTGGCTATGGAGCTGGAGATGGAATGGCCGGCGGGTTAGGGAATAATAACGCCAACTATAATAATGGCCGGGATGGCCGTGTTACCGGATTCAGTAATGATAACAACAGAATAAATAACACTAACAGGGATATTGTGAGCGATCCGAACTATACGGGAGTATCCACCAAGTTCGAACAGAAAATTGCCGATCAGGTAAGGAAGGCTGACCCGAGTATCCATCGAGTTTATATTTCCTTTAACCCTGATTTCTACAATAGGATGAATGGTTATGCCACCGATATCAATGATGGCCGGAATCGCCCGGGGCTTTTCAATGACTTTACGGGAACGATGAACGGTATTTTCGGAAGGTAATTCCTCCTTCGTCGAACACCTTTTGAAGGCAAAATGGGGCGGCCGGCCGGCTGCCCCTTTTTTAATTTCCCTTGCCGCCTAGGAGGCCTTTTTTGCGAGAATAAAAATGGTGCTGATAATGCAAAATGTACCAAGCCATTCCTCAAATCCGAAAGGGACGCCCAGCCAAAGGACAGAAACCAATGCTGCCGATAATGGCTCTACCGATGCGAGCAGGCTTGTCTCCGACGCGCTTATGTACTTCAGGCTTTCAAGATAACAGTAAAAAGCGATCAGGGTGCCAAAAATAACAACAAATGCAACTGCGAAAAGCGATTGAAAAGAAACAGTACCCACGAAGAGCCATGGCGGATGGACAAAACTGAAACTTAGTCCACCGACAACCATTCCCCAGCCTGTTACAGTGACTGATCCCCATCTGGCCAAAAGGCCTCTAGGCTGCAGGGTGTAAAAAGCCAGTGCAACAGCTGAAGCAATTCCCCAAAAAACAGCCAGTCCGGATATCGATAAGGTGCCAATATTGCCTTTGGTCACAAGGAGAAGCGTTCCCAATAACGCCAGAAAAATTGCTGCAAACTGCCAGCGTGTCGGCAGTTTTTTTGAGCGAATCGCCATATAACCAGCAATCATTACCGGTGCGAGGTATTGAAGGACAGTCGCCGCCGCAGCGTTCGAGTGATCAATCGCCGCGAAATAAGTGTATTGAACCGCCAGCATGCCGAGAATGCTGAACAAAAGCAAGCTGACTGCGCCATGTTTCGTTTTCCAAATATCCATTATCCTCTTTGGGTCCTTCATTCCCGCCATCACCAGCAAGATTGAACCGGAAATCAAAAGCCTGATATCGACAAGCCAAGCAGGGCTGATTCCCTGCCGTTGAAACAGATATTGGGCCACGGTTCCTGATATCCCCCACAATGTCGCTCCAATCAGTACGAGCGCTACACCCTTCCCTCTTACACTGGGCAATGCCAGTTGTTCTGTCTTCACGCAGATGTTTCCCCCTTGTTTGTTATTCTCTAAATTCATGTTCGCTCATGTTTTCAAAATTTTCAACTTTTATTTTTTTGGGGGGAATTTTAAATCGGCAGCCAGCTGTTTTTCGGCACACTTTTAGTGCCCGAAGGGGCGGCTGACAACCGGCGTTCGGGCTCTAAGTAAGCCTTTAGTGCCCGAAGGACCTTCCGACAACCAGCGTTCGGGCTCTAAGTAAGCCTTTAGTGCCCGAAGGACCTTCCGACAACCGGCGTTCGGGCTCTAAGTAAGCCTTTAGTGCCCGAAGAACCTTCCGACAACCAGCGTTCGGGCTCTAAGTAAGCCTTTAGTGCCCGAAGGACCTTCCGACAACAACCGGCGTTCAGGCTCTAAATAAGCCTTTAGTGCCCGAAGGACCTTCCGACAACCGGCGTTCGGGCTCTAAGTAAGCCTTTAGTGCCCGAAGAACCTTCCGACAACCGGCGTTCGGGCTCTAAGTAAGCCCTTAGTGCCCGAAGGACCTTCCGACTACCGGCGTTCGGGCTCTAAGTAAGCCTTTAGTGCCCGAAGAACCTTCCGACTACCGGCGTTCGTGCTCTAAATAAGCCTTTAGTGCCCGAAGAACCTTCCGACAACTGCTGTTCGGGCTCTAAATAAGCCTTTAGTGCCCGAAGGACTTTCCGACAACCGGCGTTCGGGCTCTAAGTCCAAAGTGAATGATGAACTATGGATTCTAAGCAAAAAAATCTCCTCTGAAGTTAGAATTTCAAGAGGAGACCTAGGCTATTGCAAGTTTGCAAAACGATTCAGTTTTTCACCCCTGTGTAAATATGGATAGCATCCCGCAGAAACTCAGCGCTGCCCGGCTGGTCTTTGTCATAATACTGCCTGAACCTTTCGTCGTCCACATACATCTGGGCAAGGCCGGCATGAGCTTCTTTGCTGTAGCTTCCCCAGTAAAATGACAGCCACTTCTTGTGAAGGCCAGCTGTTTTTTGGGCAAGTTCCCCGGCCGGATTTCCTGTTGCGAAGGCTTCCGCCAATGTCCGCTGGATTTCTTCTGCTAGTTCCTCCACTTCCTTATGCTGTTCAGGCGTCATCCCTTTCAGCTGTGCATAAGATTGCTCGACCGCCTCTTCCCCGTATTTCTCACGAATTTCTTTTCCGTACTTTTCCTCATTTTCGTCTATCATTTTTTGCTTAAAGCCTTCAAATTTTTCTTTGTCTTCCATGGTTGTGCCTCCTTCGGCTGCTAAAAGTGTTTTTTCCACATTGGCAAGAAGCCGATCCAGCTGCCGCTTTTTTTCAAGGAGTTTATCACGGTGGTCCCGCAGTGCCGCTGTCCCATCAAACGAAGGGGAATTGACGATCTTCCCGATGTCCTCCAATGAAACGCCAAGCTCCCTGTAAAACAGGATTTGCTGCAATTTATTAATCTCGATCTCCCCATAAATCCGGTAGCCTGATGAACTAATCCTTGCCGGCTTCAGGATTTCAATTTCATCATAATACCTTAACGTCCTAGGACTGATGCCTGCCATTTTAGCCAGTTTTTGCACTGTGTATTCCATTCCGTTTCCCTCCTTACTTTCCACTTTACACCTTTACGCAACGTAAAGGTCAAGACTTAAGAAAAGATATTTTTTCGAAATTTTTTAAAAAGTTATGAAGCATTGGAACCGACCTCTGCATCATTCTGCTATAATGAGAAATATTTAGTAATACGAAATTTATTGGGGGGTTATGTGGTGGCTAAGACAACGGAAAAGCGGTTGGTGCGTTCGGAGGTTCCTGTGGATTTGACTTGGGATTTGTCTGTTTTGTACCAAAGTGATGCTGAATGGGAAAATGACTTACTTAGTGTTTCAGAGGATTTGAAGGTATTTTCAGATTTCAGGGGCAATCTGGGGAAGAGTGCTTCTGTGCTCCTTAAATGTTTGGAAGCGCAAGAAAAGCTTTTCATGAAATTGATTAAGATCACCACATATGCAAACCTGAAGCAATCTGCAGACGGTACAGATCCGGTCAATCAGGCGAATTCCGGAAAAGCCGGCCAGGTAAGGACTTCGGTTAATGCGGCATTATCATTCATCGATTCAGAAATTCTTTCCTTGCCGGAAACACTGGTGGAAACGTATATGAGTGATGAGCCTGGACTCAAGCCTTTCCGAAGAACATTGGAAGAATTGCTTAAAACGAAAAAGCACCGGCTTTCACCTGAGACTGAAGAAGCTTTGGCGGCTCTCGGCGAATTACAGGGCGCCCCATACGCCATCTATAATTTAAGCAAGCTGGCCGACATGGAGTTTGAATCCATCACCGATGAACAAGGAAATGAACTGCCTGTGTCATTCGCTTTATTTGAAAACAGATACGAGTTTTCCGCCAATACTGAAATCCGCAGGAAAGCTTATCACTCTTTTGTCAAAACCTTAAAACGGTATACAAATACAATTGCAGGCACTTATGCAACGGAAGTAAAAAAGCAGGTAGCGCTTGCCCGTCTCCGAAACTACGGCTCCGTTACAGAAATGCTGCTCGAGCCTCAACAGGTTTCGATGGAGATGTATAACAATCAGCTCGATATCATCTTCAATGAACTGGCGCCGCATATGCGCCGGTTTGCAAAGCTGAAAAAGGATGTCCTCGGGCTTGAGGAACTTCAATTCTGCGACTTGAAGGCACCAATGGATCCGGACTTCAATCCGGAAACCACCTATGAAGAAGCAAGCAAGCTGATCATCGAATCACTGAAAGTCATGGGACCGGAATACAGCGCAATTATGCAAAAAGGATTTGAAGAAAGATGGGTTGATTTGGCCGATAACATAGGGAAATCGACAGGGGCATTTTGTTCAAGCCCTTACGGAGCCCATCCGTATATTTTGATTACCTGGCAAAATAATATGCGCGGCGCTTTTACACTAGCCCATGAATACGGACATGCCGGACATTTTTACCTGGCCAATAAAGAGCAGAGAATCATGAATACAAGGCCTTCAATGTACTTCATTGAAGCCCCATCAACAATGAATGAACTGCTGCTGGCCCAGCATCTGATGGACGGCAGCGAAGATCAGCAGATGCGCCGTTGGGTCATTCTTCAATTGCTGAGTACTTATTACCACAATTTCGTCACTCACTTGCTTGAAGGGGAATTCCAGCGCAGGGTATATGCATTTGCCGAAAAAGGCGAGGCACTGACCGCTAAAACTCTATCCGAAATGAAAGGCAAAGTACTTGCCGAGTTCTGGGGTGACAGTGTCGTGCTTGATGAAGGAGCCAGCCTCACCTGGATGCGGCAGCCGCATTACTATATGGGCTTGTATCCATATACTTATTCCGCCGGTCTGACTGCCTCAACGGCTGCTGCCCAGCTAATAAAAGAGGAAGGGCAGCCGGCAGTGGACCGCTGGCTTGAGGTCCTCCGCGCGGGCGGAACGATGAAACCGCTAGAGCTGATGAAGCATGCCGGAGTGGACATGTCGTCTCCGGAGCCAATCCGTACGGCTGTTTCCTTTGTCGGTTCATTGATTGATGAGCTCGAAAAATCCTACCAGGGAAAATAGTTTTAATTCGCAAAAGCAAATAACAAAGGCGCATGGGGTTATCCATGCGCCTTTGTATTCGGTTCCAGGCATTCCAATTCCACGCTGATGGTCGTGCCAATTCCCGCCTGGCTGTCAATTTTCATTTTGCCTTTATGTTCCTGGACAATTTTATTGCTGACGGTCAGACCGAGGCCAATTCCTTTGTCCTTTGTCGTATAGAACGGTGTCCCAAGAAACTGGACCAAATCCGGATCTATGCCTGTCCCTTCATCAGTAAACGTAATCAGGACGGTACGGATATGCAGCCTGCGGACCTTGATAAATACATTTCCGCCTTCCGGCATCGCCTCGATGGCATTTTTAATGAAATTCACAAAAACCTGCTTCAGTTGGTTGGGGCTGCATAGCAATTCAATATCTTCTGCCGGATAGTCTGTTTTTATTTGCACATTGTGGAGCATCGCCTGAGGCTGAAGGATATTGATTGTACTTTCAATAATTGAGATTAAACTAACCTTAATGAATTGGATGGCCTGGGGTTTTGCCAATGACATGAATTCATTGACGATCATATCGATCCGATCCAGTTCATTGCGGATGATATCAAGGTATTGTTCCTGTTTCTCCCTCGAAGTATCATTTTGCAGAAGCTTGGAAAATCCCTTCAGCGAGGTTAGGGGATTTCTGATTTCATGCGCTACCCCTGCGGCGAGTTGGCCGATAATGGAAAGGCGGTCCAGATTTCGGAGCGCGTTTTCATTATTAACCCGGTCAGTGACATTCCTGGCGACGGCGACAAATGTTTCAATCTCATTTTTGTCATTATAAGTAGGCGATATATTGTATTCAAGATAGGCAATTTTACCTGTGGGCAATTTTAATTCTTTTTCGAATAGGATTGGTTCACCTGTTTGTTTATATCTTTCCAAAAGCATTTCAAAATGCACTGCATCCTCCGGGCCAATACAACCAAGGAGGCTTTTTCCGACAATTGCCGATGGCGGCAGTCCAAACAACTTTTCGTGAGAGGGAGAAGCAAAAATAAAATTCCGTTCCTTTGTATTCGTAAAGATACTGATCAAATCACTCGTGTTTTCAGTGATCAGCCTGTATAGTTCCCTCGTTTTTTCAAGTTCTCTTTCCAGGATTTTCGATTCTGTAATGTCCCGGACTATGCCGATGACAGCGATGATATCGCCTTTGGCATTACGGAATGGGGAATAGGAAACGGCCGTATCAATCAATTGGCCATCTTTACGGAACCGCTGGAATTTAACGTTTGTAAAAGTCCTGCCCTGTTTCACTTCTTCAATGATTAGCCTTACCCGTTCCGAATGGATGAAATCATTCAGATCCCGGCCAATAATTTCATGCTCTTCATATCCGAAAATCCTGCAATACATCGGATTGACTTTAACAAAACGATTATCCATGTCCACGATAGCAAACCCATCCGGGGTACAATTAAAAAATAAATCTATTAATTGATCCGGATCAAAATCAACGTAATGGTGTTCGCTGCCAAAAAGCTGGCTGCTACTGGACATCATAATCCCTCCTCTATTCGGGAATTCACTTTTCCAGAATCACCCTGCCGGATCCTTACCATGATTCTTCCTGCGGCAGACCAATCAATAACCATGTGGTTCCATTTTACCGAATTTTACTAGTTCTTGTCGACAAAGCACACAACAAATATGACCGAATTATTAAAATATGACAAAAAAAAGGACAATGGTCCCAGTTTGGGCCAATTGCCCTTAATCAACAACTTTAAGGATTGAACAATTTTTGATAATAATCCGTTTCCAGGATTTTGGCTGAGAAATAAAATTTTTCCTGGACAACGGAGGAAATAGCTTTAATATAGTTTTGATCCACATTCCCTGCTCCCGACTGTTTAAATTCCCCGGTGACAGAATTGAAACTGCCCTTCTCTGTAATAAAACTTTTATTCAAAAATACAACCAAAGGAGGAGCGGCAGAAAAAATATCAGTGCCCATCAGAAGCCTTGAGTCAAATTCCAGCCCGAGCAGATTTGAAAGAGTCGGTATGATATCCAAGCTAGAAACTGGCTTGTCAATGACTTCAGGTTCCATTCCTTTTGCATATAAAATGAACGGACTCTTAAAAATTTCGAAATTTTTTTCCACTTTATGCCCGGCCAGTTCATCAATCGTCTTCTCCTCCAGGCCATACGGATAGTGGTCGGCACTGAGCGCGATTAATGTCCGATCCGCCACTCCAGCTGCCTCCAAATCTTTCAGCAGCTTTTCCAGCGCCCTGTCCAGTTCTACCTGGGTGGCGATATAAGCCTTTGCCTGGTCAGATAGAGGGAGTCCGTCGACAAACTTTTTATTTTTCCAGGCGATGTAATTTCCTGTAAAGGAATACTGCATATGGCCGCTGACAGTCATGTAATATGCATGGAAGGGTTCGTTTCCAATGTATTCCGGAACAGTTTTTTCTACCATTTCCAGATCAGATTCCGGCCATGTTTTTTTAACCGCAAGCCCCTTCCCAAGCCCTTTGTAGTCATAGCCCATATTAGGGTGTGATAAATCCCTTCTATAGTAGGAGAAAGAGTGATTGTGGTAAGCCTTCGTTTCATAACCTAGCTTCTTCAGCTGGTTGCCCATCACAAAAGGAAGATAGTTCGCTCCCGACTCTTGAAAACTCCATACTCCACTTTTCGGCAACAGCCCTGTGCAGGCAACATATTCACCATCCGAGGTGCTAACCCCCCAAATCGGATTATAGAAATTCTTGAAATTGTAACCCTCGTGGACAAGTTTATATAGTGTCGGTGTTATTTCCTTATGGACCGCATAGGGAGAAAAGCTTTCAGCCGTAATAAAGATAAGATTATACCCCTTGAATTTCCCTGTATGCTCATTTTTCTCCGTTGGATGTGCCTGACTGAAATATGCATGCATATTTTTAACTTCCTGATTTTTTTCATTTGCTACCAATTCTTTAAAATCAATATCCATCACATTGTATTCAAGCGGCTTTTCCTCTATATCAGGCAGGCCTGGCAGTAAATCCGAACCTATTACTTGGGTGTTTTTTGCAGGAAGGTCGATTTGCGGGGCCCACCCTGTTATAAGCCGCTGCAAATCAACTCTCATTGTCGTTATTAGTCCAAGCTTTTCAACAGAAAGAAGCGGCATGCTGCTTCTATAATAAAGGTCATAGGCTGAATTCATTTCTTTACCGCTTGCGTAGACAGTGCCAAGCCCAGCAAGCTGGGCAATGATAAAACAGCCGAGAATGGAAAGCCTGTTCAACTTGTCATACTTTTGAAATGAGATAATTTTTTTGCCAAAGAAAGCGAAAACAAGCAACGGGAGTAGCATAGGAATCAGCCACTGTAATTGGCCAATCAAATGGTTGTAAATATCTTTCCAGAA
Organism: Bacillus sp. B-jedd; assembly: GCF_000821085.1. GTDB lineage: Bacteria > Bacillota > Bacilli > Bacillales > Cytobacillaceae > Bacillus_D. The sequence continues at coordinate 647,915 of NZ_CCXR01000001.1, read as the reverse complement.
TTCCAATACTTGCCCGCCGTTTCCGACCGAGTAGATGCTATAAAAGGTTTTGAAAAAACGGAAATAAACAAACTGTGAGATATAAAGGCATGTAATGATCCCGAGGATGACAATCCCGAGGATGTGGGCGGCTTTCCCGGATGTAAAGCTGATCAGAAAATAAAAAAACAGTGACAAGGCAAGGTTAAAGATAATCGTTAAAATAAAATCCCTAGTGTTGAAGGTTTCCTGTGTACCCATTCTAAAAATAAATTCCATAAAAATAATTGAAAAAACCAAGTATAAAAGCATACTGTCGCGCTTAATCACCTCAGCCATGTTTCCCCTATCCTTTCTTCAGGACCTTTTGTAAGTATCTGCTATTTATTATACTCGTCTAAACTGACGGGTTATCACTCTTTTTTGTTTCACTAAAAGAATTTGTCCCTGTTAATATCATTCCTTGGGCGATGTTTCCTTCGCGGAAAAATGGGGATAGATGTAGAGAGTTATTAATGTAGAGGGGGATGACTATGGGGTACCTTGATGGAAAAGTTGCGTTGGTGACCGGGGCAAGCTCCGGGATTGGGCGCGCTTCGGCCCTTAAGCTTGCCAGTGAAGGCGCAAGTGTCGCACTGGTGGATTTAAAAAAGGAAGATGCCGAAGAGGTAAAGGCAATTATTGAGAAGAAAGACGGGAAAGCGATGATCGTTGAATGTGATGTGTCAAAACCCGAGGAGGTAAAAAAGGCATTTTCAGATGCATTCGGTGAATTTGGACAGATTGATATTGTATTTGCGAATGCCGGAATAAACGGAGTGGTCGCGCCAATCGAGGATTTGGAACCTGAGGAATGGGATGAAACGATTACTACCAATCTCAAGGGCACGTTCCTGACCGTGAAATATGCCATTCCTTATATGAAAAAGCAGGGTGGCAGCATCATTATCACCAGTTCCATTAATGGAAACCGCATTTATAAAAATTTCGGAATGTCTGCTTATAGTACATCGAAAATCGGCCAGGCAGGCTTTGGACGGATGGCCGCCCTTGAACTGGCAAGCTATAAAATAAGGGTCAATACGATCTGTCCTGGCGCCATTGAGACAAATATTGAGGAAAGCACGTTTAGGGAACAGGACCAGCTTGAAAAGATTACGATTCCAGTGGAATATCCCGAAGGAAATCAGCCGCTGGAAAACGCTTCGGGCAAGCCCGAGCAGGTAGCCGACCTTGTTTTCTTCCTGGCATCAAACCTTTCAAACCACATCACCGGCACAGAAATATATATTGACGGCGCCGAATCCCTCCTTTAACGGGGACATCTATATATGAACGGAGGCAGGCCAATTGATCGGCCTGCCTTTCATTCACTTCAATATGAAGTTCGCATCTCCAATACCCAGTTCGGCATTCACAATAATGATGGTTTTCGCATCCTCGAATGCATCATTTACATAAACGTTATCACCTTTCTTGGTAAATCCGTCAATGTTTATTTTGCCAATGCCTTTATCTGCGATCACTTTTACCCCAGTATCTTTCGGCAAAATAATTGTCGTTTTGCCGACTCCCATTTGGACGTTAGCCTTAAAACCGTCTTTCCATTCCCCGGCCAGGTTAATTTCAACGTCGCCCACACCTGCATCAACATCAAGGTTGGCCAATTTAAGTCCACGCAAATCGAGGCTCGCATCCGATACCCCAGCATCAACTCTTAAATCTATCGGCACATCATCATTCAAGGAAAGGTTCCAGTCATTATCTGCTTTGCCAAAGTGGAAATTTCCAAAACCCTTTTTTTCCTGAGTTACTTTTATCCGGCCTTCCTTGCCGGAACGCTTATAGGATACACGCGGTTTGTACCTTGAATCCTCATGATCGATCGTCCCTTCCAGCCATTCATCCGCCCCGCCGGTAACTGAAAGCTTGCCCACTCCCACATCCAGCGCAACTTCCAAACTTTTCACCTTATCCTTATCAACATGGATATCTGAGTGATTATTCCCGCCGATAATAGCCCCAAGTGCGAATCGGGCGGCGAAAATTAAAATGGCTGCCACCACTAAACCTCCGACCAACTTTTTCATCCAAAACTCCCCCAGTCATCATGATACCTTAATCATAACGTAGGAAATATGGATTAGATACAGCCTCCTGCCATATTTTACACTAAGACTCAAGCCTTACTAAAAAGGCAGAGACCGTAATTTCTGGTCTCTGCCTTTTAGAAAATCTTACGGAGTGCCGGCTGCTTCTAGCTGAAGGAGGAACTGTTTCATCTCCAACCCGCCGCGGTAGCCGGTTATCGCTCCGCTTTTGCCAATGACGCGATGGCAAGGGATGGCCATCAAGACGGGATTGGCTCCAATGGCTGATCCGACGGCACGGACAGCGGAGGGCTTTCCGATTAAATGGGCAATGTCACTATAGGAAGCCGTTCGTCCGTATGGAATTTGTCCCAATGTCGCCCAGACACTTTCCTGGAATGGAGAGCCCTTAAAATCCAATTCGCAGGAAAAGAACTGCTTTCTCCCTTCAAGATAATCAGCCAGCTCCGCCTTATACGGCTTTACCGCTTCATCATTTTCTACAAGAACGGGATTTTTATAGTTTTTTCGAGCCCAATTCTCAAGCTCATCAAACGCCCGGCCCGGGGTGCCAACATAGCATAGCCCTCTATCCGTTACGCCAAGCAGCATCGGTCCAATCCTGTTTTCAAAAACTGACCAGTAAATTTCTTTCACTGAATCTGCCATTTTCTTGTTTCCTCCTTATTTAAGGAAATAAACTCTTGTTTCAAAAGGCTTCAGCGTAAATTCCCTTCTTAAGCGGGCATCCCGGGTTTCATAGTTTTGAAGTACCAGTTCACTTGATTTATAGATAATGGAAGTCGGCAACTTAAATCTGGTCGGAGTTCCGTGAATATTGCAGATTACAATCGCCCTTTGCCTCCCAAGCGTGCGGGTGTAAACAAATAGCTTCGGATGGTTCGGATGGTAAAGCTGGTATTGCCCATAAACAAACAGCGGATATTCCTTTCTAAGCCTGATCATCTTCTTATAGAAGTTCAGGATGGAATCCTCATCGGCAAGCTGGCTTTCCACATTGATGTCCAGGTAATTCGGATTGATTCCCAGCCAGGTTTTATCAGCAGTAGTAAAACCGCCCATATGGGTTGAATCCCAATGCATTGGGGTCCTGGAATTGTCCCTTCCCCGCTTCCAAATCACTTCCATTATTTCCTCGTGGGGCCGTCCTTTTTCCCGTTCTATCTTATAGTAATTTATCATTCCCACATCATCGTAATCTTCAATGGACGGGAATTTAACATTTGTCATGCCGATTTCCTGCCCCTGATAGATGAATGGCGTCCCTTTCATCAAAAAATACATCGCGCCAAGCGCTTTGGCGCTTTCCTTCCAGTATCTCTGGTCATTTCCCCAGCTTGAGACGCGCCGCGGTTGATCATGGTTTTCGATAAAGAGCGCATTCCAGCCTCTTCCCTCAAGCCCCTTCTGCCATTTCGAAAGAACCCGCTTTAAAGCGACGACATCTACTGAATCCTTTGTTTTCTTATCCCACAAGTCCAAAAACTCGAACTGGAAAATCAAATTAAAGTAGCCATTTTCCTCGCCGACCCATTTATCGGCATCGACCAGGCGGACGCCATTTGCTTCGGCGACCGTCATGACGTCATAGTTTTTTATGGTTTCACGTGACAGCTCGGAAAGGAATTCATCAATTCCGTTGACGTTCATCATGTATTCAAAACACGGAACATAGTCAAGGTTATCCGGATTAGGCATGTCTGGCAAACCTGGCTCCTTTTTTATATGGGAAATGGCATCGACCCTGAAGCCGTCAATTCCTTTTTCCAGCCACCAGTTCACCATTCCATATAGCGCCTCTCTGACCTCAGGGTTTTCCCAGTTCAAATCAGGCTGTTTTTCGGAAAAGAGATGCATGAAGTACTGGCCTGAAGTTTCATCATACTTCCAGGCCGAACCACTGAAAATGGACTCCCAGTTGTTGGGCTCATTCCCGTCCTTGCCGTCCCGCCAAATATACCAATCGCGTTTCGGGTTATCCTTCGAAGACCGGGACTCGATAAACCATGGATGCTCATCACTCGTATGATTGATAACAAGATCGAGGATCATTTTCATCCCCCTCTTATGGGCTTCATCGAGAAGCTCATCAAAATCCGCCATCGTCCCGAATTCTTCCATAATATCCTGGTAATCGGAAATATCATAGCCGTTATCATCATTCGGTGATTTATACATCGGTGACAGCCAGATGACATCTATTCCTAGATCCTTTAAGTAATCTAGTTTTGCTGTCACTCCCTTCAAATCTCCTATCCCGTCTCCATTGCTGTCCATGAAGCTTCTCGGGTAAACCTGGTAAGCAACGCTTTCTTTCCACCACTTTTTGTTCATTATTCCACCTCTATATAATTAAGAAAATAAGTAAGTTTTTCTCATGAATTCCAAATATTAAAACCTCACTCATTGTAGCACATATCCGCCTATCATTCACCCCGCCTCAGAACAAAATAAGGGTCTGCCAATTTTGACAGACCCCAGTCCTATTTTTTAAACAAGATGCACAATGGCATCACTGTTTTGAACATATTGAATTACCTTACAGACGATTTATTTTAAATCACTTCTTCTCTCCTGCAACTAAATTGATTTCTATTCCTGCCAATAGCCCGAAACCAATATCGGTCCCTGACGTTGAGCCAATACTCAGCACCTTTTCGAGATAGCGCGGAAGCGTTTCTTCATCTCCATATAAAATTGCCTGGATGAGAAAGGCGATCGATTCCCTTACTTGACCATATGATGACTTCTCAAGCGCCCACCAGCTGATAGGATTGGTTTTATCCAGTGCCGAATGAACAACCCTCCTGCCAAATTCATAAAAATCTCCAGCTGGGCAGCCAGGAATGTTAAAGGTTGCAATCACGCCGGACAAAAAATCATCTCCCGAAGGAGTAAGCCCCCTGCCCAGTCCTATTAACCCTTCCGCCGACTCAAATGCCTCTTCTATTTTGCCATCCAGAAGGTTTTTTACGAGTGTTTCAGACCTGGTCTCCAACAATCTTGAAAGTTCTTTTTCAAAAAAGCCTCCCTCATCGGGATCTATAAGCATTCCGCCTGTTTTTCCTAAAATGCGCAGATGTTCCCGCAATACGGAAAGGTTTTTTGAAACATGGTTAAAATCATTTGGGAATTCGGGGAGAATGCATGACCATTTCTCTACATTCTCAATATCAACAGATAGCCGCTGCGCGACTGTCATAATGCTTCCCTCTGTAATAACCTCGTCTCCCGGCTTTAACCCAAATCTACTGAAGCCTGGGATATCAGTGATGATTGTATTCGGTGCATTGTCCACTTCTCTTGTCGCAAGTGTGTACATCTCATCGGTTTCGGAGTCTGTTATATTGATGGTCCTTTCAAAAGTACTGTGGACCTTTCCGTTAAAATATGTATTTTCTATTTTTTCAATAAAACTATTATCACCAGAAATGGCTTTAAACATAGTTCCACCTCGTCTTTCAAAGAATTGGCTGGTTTTTACTCTTTATACAGGTTGAAATAAATATTAGTTTTCAAACGGAACGAGGTGGTTGTTTTCCGCTCCGGGCATTTCGCTTTCCGCGGGGCACCAGTGGAGCCTCCTCGGAGCAAAGCTCCTGTGGGGTCTCCCCTTGCTGCTCTATCCCGCAGGAGTCTACATGCCTGAGCTCCAATCAACCAGTTCTTTAACTTAAAGGGTGTAATTATTAAGATCAACCTATATAGATTACAATTGCTTCTTACCGAAACCCCTTACTTTCACTCTATTTGCAAAATATTTCCGAGGGTTGGGCACCCAATCAGGGCATTATCCCCTTATTCCAAATTTCATTGATTTCCATTGTGCAAGGTGTACAATGAGAGATGACAGACACTGTTTAGGGGGTCTACCTTCATGTTAAAAGTAAGAGAACTATTTAATATAAAAGCTCTTGACGGTTTAAAAATTGTTGCCGGCGAGGCGGGACTTGATAACGAAATTTCTCTCGTTAATATTATTGAAAATCCTGATTCTTTTGACTGGCTATCACCGAATGAACTTCTTTTATCGACCGGCTATATTTTCAAAGACAATATTGAATATCAGACACAGGTCATAAAAGAACTGTCGGAAATCAATTGCGCTGGCCTCGTTGTAAAAATGAGGCGCTATTTTGACAGGCTTCCACAAAGGATGATTGATGAAGCGAACAGGCTGGGAATGCCGTTGATTGAACTTCCTTTTGAATACACACTATCCAAAGTTATTTCCATCATTAATGAAAAAGCCTCAGGCCGATATGATCTGCTGAACCGGAAAACGCTCGATATTCATAACCTCTTCTTCCGGGTAACATTGGAAGGCGGAGGAATTGACAGAATCTCCAGCCTGCTTTCCGGGACGATCAATAACCCAATTATAGCTGTAGACCGGGATTGGCGGCTAATCCATTATACCGAACATCCGAATAATCCTGTACCCTTGGAATATTGCCTGAATCTAACGAAGAACCGCCCGGTCTTCAACAAAGAGTTTATCGAATCAATTCCCGACAATATCAAGGAAATGAAGAAATCAATTAAGCGTAATTACAAGGTGGATAATCTGGATGTGAAATGCCGGATCCTTCCTGTTGCCGCCTCCAATCGGTTATATGGCTATATTGTTGTCTGGCAGACTGTCAGGGAGCTAGGCGAATTTGATTACATCATCCTTGAGCAGGCATCCACCATCACCGTCCTTGAAATGATAAAAGCCAGAGAGATCGAGGAAGTAAAAATGAAGATACGCTCCGATTTCTTCGACGATCTTTTGACTGGTAAAATCACTTCAATCGACTCAATCCAGACTCTGTGCAACTTACACGGGTTGAATCCAAATTATCGTTATCACTGTATCGTCATGACAGTGGAAACGGAAAAAACGGATAAATTAGAAGACTTGGTCGCCAAAAGGGTCCAAATGGAACAGACTGCGAAAAAATGTGTTGAACTTGTCTATGAATATGCCAGTATCGCTCCTGGCGAGGTCACTTGCTTTTACAGAAATAATAACATTATTATCTTAATCGGCCAAAGTACACAAAGGCCTCCACTTTCTGTCAATGATGCTAAACATTACGGCAATGAAATTTATAAGATATTTGAAAAACAGTTAAAAAATTCAACGATGGCAATTGGGATTGGCCGGCAGTATGAGAAAATCCAATCCATTCATAAAAGCTTCACCGAGGCGAACGAAGCGGTCCGATTGATGGGGAAATTCAGCGATGAAGGCGGAGTTTCCCACTTTGAAGATCACTCGATTTATCATTTCCTGGATTCGAATATTAACAATCAGAAGATGGAAGAGTTCTTCCTGAAACGCCTTGGCAAGGTCTATGAATATGACCATACTCATGGGACAAGCTTTATTGAGACGCTCGAAAACTTCTTTCATAACAACCAGAATATCAGTGAGACGGCCAAGGCCATGTACTTGCACAGGAATACTTTGATTTATCGGATTGAAAAAATAAAGGAAATTATGGATACAGATTTAAAAAGTGCGGAGGAACTCCTTCAGATTCAGCTGTCTTTGAAAATCTTCAGGCTGCTGAATAAGAAACTTCCTGCAAAAACAAATCTGTGATTAATAGCTGAAAACGGCAGCCCACTTATTTGGGGCTGCCGTTTTTCACAAGATATCGATCCAAATTTTAATTGCCGTCACGGAGATGAGTACCGCCAGGATGATTTGGAGCATTTTCGTGTTCATCTTTTTGCCTGCCACAGCTCCTAGCGGGGAGGCAATCAGGCTGGCAATGATCATCACCGTGGCCGGAAGATAATCGACCTGCCCGGTTGTGACTTTGCCAATGGTAGCCCCTATTGATGAAATAAAAGTAATCGCAAGTGACGAGGCAATAGTCATTCTTGTCGGGATTTTAAGAACGACGAGCATGATCGGAACCAAGAGAAAGGCTCCCGCCGCCCCGACAATACCTGAACCAATCCCGACAATCAGGGCAAGGATTGCTGCCAGCCATTTATTGAATTTCACTTTGTCGAGCGGGATTTCATCAATCCCTTTCTTTGGAACGAACATCATCACCGCAGCTATCAAAGCAAGGATTCCATAAACTAGGTTTATCCCATCCTCCGGCATAAGCTTGGAACCATATCCGCCGATAAAGCTCCCGGCCAATATGCTCATCCCCATATAAATAATCAGGGTTTTATTCAAGTAACCGCCTTTCCGGTAAGCCCATACCCCGCCAATTGTGGCGAACAGCACCTGAACAGCGGAAATGCCGGAAACCTCATGGGCAGTGAATGCGGCCATGCCAAATAGCGGCGGAATGTATAGGAGCATCGGATACTTAATAATCGACCCGCCAATCCCCAGCATTCCGGAAATATAAGAGCCGATAAAGCCAATCAGGAAAATGGTGATAATAAAAGAAAAGTCCATTATCATCATCTCCTAGCGTACGGCGCAGCGGTTCGGGCCAATTTCCATTTCGCGCTGCTGTTCCAGGTCAGGAGTCATTTTGCCCATATTCGTCTGGCGGATTTCCTGGTAGGAATGAGGCTGGGGAGGAAGATTTTCCGTGACAAGCCTTCTGAATTCCCCCTCATCCTCTATATTAAGGCCATGGTTATCTGCAAACAGCTCGCCAAGTTTCTTGCCGACACTCCCATCTTCATTCAGTTCGTCAATGATCATGAAATGGGCAGGCAGAACAATCAATTCTTCAGGCAGTTTTCTGTAACGATTGTAAAGCGATTCCCTGAGATCTGAAACCCAGTCTTCCGCCATACCGGCGAGGTCGGGGCGTCCAATCGAATCGATGAACAGAATGTCACCGGATAGAAGGTAACTGCCATCAATGACGAAGGAAGTCGACCCAATCGTATGTCCAGGGGAATACAGGGCGGTAAAACTAATGGTTGTATTCCCAATCTTTACTTCATTTCCATCGACAAGCGGCTCGTAATCGAACGTTACTTCTGTCGCATCCTTCGGCGGAAGCCAATAGGCAGCTCCCGTTTCTTCTGCAATCCTTCTTCCCCCTGATATATGGTCGGCATGCAAGTGCGTATCGAAAACATGCGTGATACTCACGCCAATCTCTTTTGCAAAATCAAGATAAACATCTGTCATCCTTGTCGCGTCAATAATAGCCGCTTCCCCATTGGATACAGCCATGTAAGAAAGGCAGCCTTTACCGATCCTTACGAACTGGTATAGCTCTCCACCGCTTTTCAAATCGCCAACCTTTATTGGTTCAAGATACTCGCTCCATGCCTTCATCCCGCCTGCCAGATAGGAAACATCCCTGCCCGCTTCTGAAAGCATATCGGCAACCATAATGGATGATCCTTCTTTTGCACAAACAACGAGGACTTCCTTGTCTTCCGGCAGTTGTCGCAGCACTTCCTCCACCCCATCCAAAAGGTCGAAATACGGGATGTTCAAGTGAGTGAATTGCTGCCCCTCAATTTTCCAGTCTTTATAATCCGCTTCGTTACGGACATCAAGGATGAATAATGGCTCTTTGTTAATAATCTTTTTTGTGACTTCTCTTGCTGTCATTGCATTTACCGACATATTTATACCCCCTACCGTATTTTTTAGAAGAAAATTTTTGAGGTATCCTGCACTCTATTAGCTGCGGGACAACCTCAAAATGATATTCATATGCTTTCAGTTTTTCCCTTCCACCCGCTCATCCCAGGTAGTACATTCCTTACCTTCCCGAACCCTTTTTCAGCCAGCTTTTGAGACGCAAGGTCACTCCTGGTTCCGGTCCGGCAAATCACCACAATCAATTTTTCACTGTCCAGTTCTCCTTGCCGGCTATCCAGTTCACCAAGTGGAATATTAACCGCACCCGGTATATGCCCGAATGCAAACTCCGCTTCTTCCCGGACATCAAGAATTACCACTGGTTCTTTGGCATTCAGCATTTGCTCCAGCTCTTCATTACTGATCGTATCAGGGAAGCTTCTTTCCTCTTTATCTTCTGTGGAGGATTTCCTCAAGTAATGCCTTAAGATTCCCCCCTCCTCGATGGTGCCGAGATATTGGTTGCCAGTGCTCTCTGCCCACGCCTTCAAGTCTGCCTTTGAGCCTTTGTCGGTCGCCTCGACCTCAATCACCATGCCTTCTCCAAGATTCGCGATCGCTTTCTTCGTTCTGACTATCGGCATTGGGCAAGCGAGTCCCTTTGCATCCAGTTGTACATCTGCTTTAATCAATGACATTCATCTCCTTGAAATATCTCTGTTGATAGTTATTCGGTTTTTCCATCCCATGCAAGCATGCCGCCGGCCATGTTTATCGTTTTGAAACCGTAGCTTTCGAGGAATTGGCATGCCCTGCCGCTGCGCCCGCCTGAACGGCAGACCATCACATATTCTTTTGATTTATCAAGTTCGTTCATCCTGAATTCTATGAGGCTAAGCGGGATGTTGACAGCTCCGGGAATTTTCCCCTGGGCCACTTCATCCGTCTCGCGCACATCAATAATATTCATGCTTTTCCCATCAGCCAGTAGCTGTTCCAATTCTTTAGGTGTTAGTTCATTCATGTCGATTTCTCTCCCTATTTGCAAAATTATGACCAGGCACTCATACCGCCTTTTACATTTGTAATCTTTTTAAAACCGAGCTTCTTCAACTGTCTGGCTGCTTTACTGCTCCGCATTCCGCTTTGGCAAATGACGACAACTTCTCGTTCCTTATTCAGTTGTGGCGCTTTCTGGGCAAGCTCGTGAAGCGGGATATTTTTAAACTCCCGGATACGGCGCGCCCCATACTCTCCCGGAGTCCTTACATCAATGAATTGGATGGCTTTATCCTTCAATATGGCTTTTAATTCCTCAGTTCCGATGTTTCGGACCCCTTTTACCGGGACAAATTGTTTTATAAGAAAAACAACAATAATGAAGAGGACGGCCCATTTTACAGTGTCCATTCAAATACCTCCTGACAGATTAAATAAACAGATTGACATTGCCTTCTTCTGCTTCGCCAAGATACGCGGCGACCCCGGCATATTCAATATTATCGAGCAGTTCTTGTTCTGTAAGGCCAAGCAAATCCATTGTCATCGTGCAGGCGATCAGCTTAATATCCTGCTCGCGGGCCATCTCAATCAACTGCGGAAGTGTCATTGCATTATGCTTCCTTATCACTTCCTTTATCATCTTTGGACCCATTCCAGCAAAGTTCATTTTCGAAAGGCCAAGCCTATCTGCCCCCCTAGGCATCATTTTGCTAAACATTTTTTCAATGAAGCCCTTTTTTGCCTGGATCGGCTCATCCTTCCGCAGCGCATTCAATCCCCAAAAGGTATGGAAAATTGTCACTTCATGATCGTATGCAGCTGCCCCATTTGCGATAATGTAAGCTGCCATTGCTTTATCATAGTCCCCGCTAAAGAGGACAATTGTCGTTTTCTTCTTCTCCATCTTTTCTAAACTTCCCCTTTCCTTTTTACCCCGCAGGGTATATTAACTATCAAAAAAATTTATCCTTTTTTAATCCAGAACTTAAATACGCCATTTACTTCTTCTTCCTTCACAACTTTATTGCCAGTTGATGCCGCCCAGGCGGTTAGATCTGCTTTGGATCCTTTGTCTGTCGCATGTACTTCCAGCACTTGTCCAGCATCCAGTTCCTTCATTTCCTTTCTCGTTTTTACAATTGGCATTGGACATGCCAGTCCTTTTGCATCAAGGATTTTTGTTGATTCCATATTGTTTTTCCTCCTCTTAAATTATATACATCTACCCCTATGGGTATTAATAAATTTAAAATAAAAGAGGGTGATCCACCCTTTTATTTTTTAACGGCTTTTGACAAGAAGATTAACAGCTTCCTGAATGATTTGGTCTGTTCGTTGGCCATTCTTTTCGGCATCGAGCACACACTCCACAAGATTTGAACTGACAATGACGCCGATGGTTCTATCGACTGCCGAGCGTACAGCGGATAATTGCGTTATGACCTCTTTACAATCTTTATCCTCATCCATCATCTTAAGAATCCCCCGCAGCTGCCCTTCCATTCTCTTCACTCTGTTTTTCATTTGGTCGTCATAGTTCATCGGTTTTCCCTCCTCTTTACTGGCATCCGCAGCCGGCCAATGAATAGCCAATTACACGATAGCCCTTTTTTCGTAATACCCTTATTGCCCAATTTTTCTCCAGACGGTCCGATGCGACAATGTGCACCTGTTTCCCTGGTATTTCCTCCATATACCGGAGTAAATAAGCAGCCGGTATTGAATAGGATCCGTTAATCGGATTTTTTGAAGCAACATTATAATCGCGTATATCCAACAGTATATCATTTGAATCCAACTGATCCGAAAAATCTTCCCTGCAAGGAACTCCCAAGACAGGGACATATCTTTTATAAAGCATGTATAGAAGGCCCGCTCCTATAGCGGACACTGTATAGATGAACACGCTGGCATTCCCCTTCCGCAAAAGTACTGCCTGTTGACATCCATATCATAATACCCCTACAGGTATAGTGTCAACCTTTTTCTCTCGGCCCAAAAAACTAACCCAGGATGCATGCCTGTTTTCAAGGTTTACCCCCTGAGATTTTATGAAAAAAGCAGCCGGAATTTACCGGCTGCTAAAGTGTAAAAGATAATGTTTGTTTTAGTTGGCAACCTTGGAAGCCTCAAGGGGATCTTCCGCCTGCGTTGCCCGTTTGATGAAGAAAGCGAGTACCAGGGATACAGCGGCAATAAATGTCGCAACAAAGAACGCAAAGTTAATTCCATGCAGCATTGCTTCTGCCAAAACCTGCTGCTTTATTTGTGCGAGTACTTCCGGCGTCGGCTGCTCGGTCAGTTTCTTCATTGCTTCCTGGCCAAGCTCTTTTGCCTGGGATTCCGTTCTGTTCGTCATAATCGTAACTAGAAGGGCTGTGCCAATTGCACCAGCCACCTGGTTCATTGTATTGTTCATCGCGGTTCCGTGCGGATACAAGCGAGGCGGGAGCTGATTAAGGCCGTTCGTGGAAACAGGCATCATCACCATCGACATCCCAACACTGCGGACCGTATATAGGATAATCAAATGGGTATAGGAAGTCTCCAAGGTAAGCCGGCTAAAGTCAAAGGTTGTTATTACAATGATGGACAGGCCTATGATCGCTAGGATTCTGCCGCCTATTTTATCAAAAAGGCGTCCAGTTATAGGCGACATCACGGCCATAAGGATTGCTCCTGGCATAAGCATCAAACCCGCATCCATCGGCGAAATCCCCCTTAATGTCTGTACATAAATAGGAAGAAGAATCATCCCTGAAAACAGCGCCATATTAACAGACATGGAGATTCCCGAAGCCAGTGCGAAGGCAGGGAAGCGATACACCTGGAAGTTAAGAAACGGCTTCTCAAGTTTGAGCTGACGCAATATAAATACTGTCAGAGAAACGACCCCTACTGCAATTGTTCCGTATACCCACGGGCTGTCCCAGCCTTTGCTTCCTGCCGAGCTGAACCCGTATAAAATACCGCCGAATCCGATGCTTGACATAATTAGAGAAAGGAAATCGAGCCGCATATTGACCTTCTCTTTTTTATCCTTAAGAAGGAAAAAGCCAATCAGAATGATGGTAATCGCAATTGGCGTCACAAAGTGGAAAAGCATCCGCCAATCATAATGCTCGATAATCCATCCTGACAAAGTCGGTCCAATCGCGGGAGCAAACATCAGGATTAGCCCGAAAACACCCATGGCAGTCCCACGCTTTTCAATTGGGAAGCTGACAAGCATAACATTCATTAACAGCGGCATTAAGATAGCCGACCCTGATGCCTGCAGCATCCTTCCCGTCAGGAGTACGGGGAAAACATGCGCCGTACCGGCAATGATAGTTCCAATCGCAAACAGAACCATGGCAGCCAGGAACAGCCTTCTGACCGAGTACTTCTGAATAAGGTAGGCTGTGGCTGGGATAAGGATTCCGTTCACAAGCATGAACCCCGTGGTAAGCCATTGTACCGTGGACGGTTCCACTTTTAAATCCGTCATTATTGATGGAAGGGCGATATTTAGCAATGTATTATTCAAAAATGCTATAAAAGCGCCAATCATCAAGATCGCTATTATTCCATAGGGCGGGCGCCCCTGTTTATTTATTGTTTGTTCCATTGTTGTTCCTCCTGTACTTCCAGTTCAAAATAGTAGACCATCGTTACACATGCACTTTATCATATACCACAGGTCCAAAAATATCAATTAAAATTTCCCTCGAATTTATTAGGTTTGTTTAACCCAAATCAATGGTGTAGTATACTTTTTATACAGGGAGTATAATGAAGCCAGGGTGATACTGAATGAACGACAGAAAACTTCGGGTTATTAAAGCAGCCCATCAATTATTTATAGAGAAAGGATTCCAGGCAACCTCGATCCAGGACATCCTTGATTATAGCGGCATATCGAAAGGAACTTTTTATAACTACTTTTCCTCTAAAAGCGAATTGCTAATCGCATTATTTACGTCCATCTATAAACAGCTTGAATTAGAGAGAAATGAATTGCTTGCTGGCAATAATCAATCCGATCGGGAAATTTTCATTAAACAGCTTGAACTTCATTTGAAAACAAACCGGGCAAATAAACTGCTTTACTTGTTTGATGAAATCATGGTTTCCAACGACCCCACCCTAAAAGAATTTTTAAAGAAAAGCCAGATTAAAAACATTAAATGGCTGTTCAATCGGTTTACCGACATTTTCGGGGAGGATAAAAAAGCTTTTCTTCTCGATTGTGCTGTTATGTTCTTGGGAATTTTGCAGCAAAATCTTAAATTCAATCATATGGCGCACGGCTCAATGGTCAGTATTGATGGAATAGTCCGCTACAGTGTAGAAAGAATTGCGCATGTTGTAGAAGAAGTCTCGAAAACTAACGATCAATTGCTAAATCCGATTTACCTGCAAAAGTGGCAGCCTGATTTTCACTCGTCAGATCAAGCATTCCAGGAACAGCTTCATGCATCCGTCATTTCCTTAAAAAAATCATTACATCAGTCCGAAGCTCAGCCCAAGTTTTTTGAATTGCTGGATTTCATTGAGGAAGAGCTGGCGCATTCAAGAGAACCACGGCACTTCCTGATTGAAAGCGCGCTTCACGCGTTGGAAAAATCGATTAAGGAAAATGGCATTTCTTCCGCCCTGCCAGAATACGAAAAGCTTTCAACCGCTATCCTATCCCATTCCTCCAATAATAGTAGATAAACATATTTTTTGCGCCTCAAGCCTCCCTATATGCCCGGAGGCTTTTTTTGTTTTGCAGAATTGCATAGTCTTCCTGAAAAATTAGCATAATAAAATAATGATCGAACGAATGTTGGAAAAGGAATATGGTGGACGGACATGTTCAAATGGAAGAGAAATCCATCGGAGAGCCAAGATAAACCCAGGATGCTGGAAGATATTTTGCAGGCGGCCAAAAAATCAAGCGATTTTCAGGAGTACTCTCCGCTGGAAAATGGGCGTATGACAATCAGCTGTTTTAAAACAATGATCGATGAAACATTGCTCCGCCGCAGCCTTCTTCCCGCAATTAAGGAAAACGCCGGAGATATCCGTACTCTTTCTGATATTAAAAAGTATGTGCCCATAGAAGGCATTGAGTTAACAGAAGATGCTATAGAAGCAGAAAAGAAACTTAATGCGGGCTACGGGCTGATCCAGTTTGAGAATAGCAGAAAATGCGTTCTGGTAAATCTGACTGATCCAATAAAAGGACTGCGCCAAAACAATGACACTGAAAATGAATTCAGTGTCATCGGCCCCAAGATCGGTTTTATTGAGAATCTCGATACAAATCTCCATTTATTAAGAAACCTGATTGCAACTACCGACCTTGTATTTGAAGAGTACGAAATGGGCAGTTTTTCAAAAACCAAGGTGGTTATTGCCTACATAAACGGAGTAACAAATCCCGAATTTGTCCAGACTGTCGGACAAAGAATAAAAAATACAGATTTTAATGTCATCTACGACAATACAATTATTGAACAACTGTTATCTGATAAGACTTCCACGCCATTCCCCTTGTTCCTTTCAACCGAAAGGGTCGACAAGGCGGCGCATTCTCTATCAATCGGGCAAGTAGTCCTTTTATCGAGCGGATCCTGTTATGCGATTACCGCTCCTGTATCCATCCTTGATTTTTTTAACTCCCCGGAAGATTATTACACTTCCTGGATTCAGGGCTCCTTTTTCAGGCTGATCCGTTTCTTCGGGGTATCTTTCTCAGTGTTTGCTACCCCTATTTATATAGCGGTATTAACATACCACTATGAAATTATTCCAAATGACCTGCTCGGCCCAATTATCTTTTCAAGGGCGAATGTGCCCTTTCCTCCTTTCCTGGAAGTTTTATTTCTTGAAATCACCATTGAGCTATTAAGGGAAGCGGGAGCCCGGCTGCCAAGCAAAATTGGCCAAACCCTTGGCATTGTCGGCGGTATCGTGATTGGGCAGGCAACTGTGGAGGCGGCGCTGACGAGTAACATTTTGTTAATTATTGTCGCGCTGTCGGCCTTATCCTCCTTTACAACACCGATTTACAAAATGTCCAATACGGTCCGGCTTCTGCGGTTTCCCCTTATCTTTCTGGCGGCAATATGGGGCGGGTATGGTCTTGCGGTGGGGGTCATCCTGCTTTTCGGCCATCTCTTGCGCCTAAAGTCTCTCGGAAGCCCTTATATGGTTCCGCTTTTCCCCGTCAGAGGAAAAGGGATCGGGGACTCTTTCATCAGGGCCCCCTACTCGAATACCTCACAGCGGCCAGGTTATTTACGTTCTCTGATAAAGAAAAAATATAAACCCTCAGAGCAAAATGATCCTAGTAAAAACATTAATACGGAATAAGGCAGGGGGCGGCCCTCTTGAACAGAACGGTACTCATCGCAATAGTTCTTCTATTTTTGCCACTATCCGCATGCGGGAGGACAAAGACGATTGACCAATTAAGCATCCTTCATACGGTGGGGTACGACAGCCTTGAGGGTGGCGAATTAAGGGGTACGTTATTATATCCTGATTATACTAAGAGCAAAAATGAAGACAATATTCAAATCAGGAAAACTAGAGGTAAAACGTCCTCCATGCTTTTGGCAAGGACAAATAAACAGACGAAAAATCCCATTGAACTTTCCAAAATCCAAGTTATCGCCTTTGGGGAGGATTATGCAAGGCACGGCATAGGTCATCTAATTGATACAGTTTTTAATAATCCGATGATTGCTACCGATATCCAGACTGTGGTTGTAACACCTACTGCTAGAAAATATCTTGAGGGAGTCAAAAAAAACGGAACCCTTGCAATTGATGATACAATCGTCCAAAACTACACCACCTCGTCCATGCCCCGGACAAGCCTTCATATATTCATGAATGATTATTACGGGGAAGGCAGGGATCCCTATATGCCGATTCTGAAACAGGGAGCAGAGACCAATGTATATGTGGATGGGCTGGCCATCTTTAAGGATGATAAGTTTAAGGTCAGGCTTGATAATAACCAGGCGTTTATTTTTGGCCTTTTGGATAACTTCAATCATCAGGGTTTTTATGAATTACCTATTAAAATTGGCTCTCACACCGGGGACATAGTGATCCGCACTATGAAAAACAAGCCAGCGTGGAGGCCAGGAAAGTCAAATCGTTCACGGTCTTTGGAGCTATCTTTGAATTTATTCGTCATTATCAGGGAATATCCCGATTGGGTTCATCTTCATAACGAAAAGGATATCCATCTCCTTGAAAAGACAATAGAGAAGAAAGTTAAGAGTGAAATTACTTCTTTAATAAAAACTTTCAAAGAAAATGGAGTGGATCCCTTAGGACTTGGTGACAGAATAAGGGCTTATAACAGAAATTGGAATGAGAGAACTTTTTATAAAGACGAGTACAAAAAGCTACAAGTAAAAATCGATGTAAAGACGACTGTTATCCAGGCGGGGATTAAGCGATAGCAGAACAGAGGTGGCATAATGGCTTTAGTCCATGAAAATAGTAAAGTCTCACCTTTTTTCCTCTTTTTCCTGGTTCATTCCTCACAAGTTGGAGTAGGATTGCTTAATTTTCAATCTTCCATTGCCAAAGGGGCAGGCCAGGATTCATGGGTTTCTATTCTGATGGTGGGATTCAGCCTGAATATCTTGCTTTTTTTTGGTTTCAGGGTAATTAAAACGAGTTCCGGCGGAGACTTGCCTTCTTTTCATACAGAGACATTCGGAAAATTCTTCGGAAAACTCCTCAACGTGGGCCTGGTGTTTCACTTGATGCTTGGAGGATTTTTAGCCGTTTACAACTATGTTGATCTACTGCAAACATTCGCATTTGACCGAATACCGCTTTGGGAACTGACTTTTGCTCTATGCCTGGTCCTCTATTACATCGTGTCCGGCGGGTTCAGGGTCGTTACCGGAATGGCTTTTTGGGGAGTCGTGATTCCATTAGTGCTGATCCCCCCATTTTTAGTGCTGTTACAATATCTTCAGGTGGGAAATATCCTTCCCTTATTCAATCACGGTTTAAAAGATTATGTTTGGTCCGCCAAGGAAAGTGTTTATATGTTCCTAGGTTTTGAATGTATGTTCATTTATTTGCCTTTTATTAAAAATGGAATGAAAGCAAAGAAATGGGCTTATCTTGGACTTTTGGTAACCACCCTCCTCTATTTTGCCCTAACCATCCTGACATTTTTATACTATACCCAGGGAAAGCTGCTTCGGACTCAATGGCCGACATTGACAATGATCAAAGTCATTTCCTTTACTGTTGTGGAAAGTTTTGAATTCATTTTTATCTTTGTTTTTTTTATCGTGATTATTTCGTCCGTCTGTATTTTTCTATGGTCGTGCACAAGGACATTAAAAATTGCTTTCAATTTCAAACCCTCCCGGTCCCTTCTGGGAATTCTGACGGCTTATTTCCTAATGAATATTGCACTCGAAGACATCATATGGGGAAGGAAATTGAATAATATTTCTACTTATATTGGAATCGGATTTATATACGGCTACATCCCTTTCCTTTTTATCGTAAGCCTTATTAAAACGAAGCTTGAAAAGAGAAAAAAGAAATCCGCCAAATAAAAAACAGGCGGAATCCCCATACAGAGATTCCGGCCTGTTTCGATTAATTACTGTTTGTCCTTCTTATCTTTCCCTTTTGAAAGCCTGCCCACAAGGAATGCTCCTGCGGCAACTCCAAGGATGGTATTTGTTTTCTTATTGAAGACCTGTTTGAAAACGAGGTTCAGGTTTTGCGGCCGTTCCGCAAGGCGGCGCATAAAGTAGCCATACCAGTCTTTTCCGAATGGTACGTAAGTGCAGAAGTTGTAGCCTTCTTTTGCCAATTGAAGCTGCATGTCCCTGCGGAAGCCGTACAGCATCTGGAATTCAAATTTTTCATTCGGAATATTGTTTTCTTTAACAAACTGTTTCACATGGTTGATGACGTTATGGTCATGTGTCGCAATCGAAGTGAACTTGCCATTCAGCAAATGCCATTCGATCAGGCTGACATAGTTCGCATCGATTTCGCTTTTATTCTGATAAGCGATTTCCTCAGGCTCTTTATAAGCTCCTTTCACAAGGCGGATGCGGCTATTTTGATACTTTTCAACCTGGTTCTGGGCATCGTGCAGATAAGCCTGGATGACCGTCCCGATATTATCATAATCAGCGGATAACGCATCCACCAATTTTAAGGTTGCATCAAGATGGCCGGAGTCTTCCATATCAACATTGACGAACATATCATATTGCGCTGCCTTTGCAACGATTTCCCTCACATTCTCAAGGCAGAAATCGAAGTCGATATCAAGGCCGACCTGGGTCGGTTTGATTGAAATATGCGCATCAACCTGATGGTCATGAATTGCCTGGATCACATTAAGGATTTGCAGCTTCGCTTCGGTTGCTTCTTCTTCCTTATAGACGAACTCGCCAAGGTTGTCGACAGTTGCAGAAATCCCATGCCTGTTGAGCTCTTTAATGCTTTCAATGGTTTCTTCAATGGTTGTGCCGGCGACAACATTCTGCGCGCCAAGCTTCAACCCGTAGTTTTTCGCAGCTGTGTTCAGAAGCTGGTTTTTTGAAAGTCCGATAAAAATGTCTCTTAGCATCCCAATTGCTCCTTGCTGTTTTTTTCTCTATTATATCACGGCTCTTTTCAAAATTATCAATATTTAATTCTTAAAATATTTTCCTGGAATAACTTTTTTAACTTGTTTACGTTATTAATAGATTTAATTTCCAGAGATGGAATCCTATAGGACTGGCTTTACCATATTATTGTATATGAAGTACTTTAGTGGGGAGTATGCCTATACTCTGTATTCTCAATTTTTCTGCTTTACACACGAAAAAAGGGAATCCTGTATGAGGATCCCCTTCTTTGTTAACTTTATCGGTTAGAAGTTTCATTAGGTATTTTTTTTATCTCTTATTTTAATTAGGTGCCTTTATACTCTTTTGTTAACGCAATCGCATTAATTATTGTATTAGCCTGCTTAACCATATCTCCCTTACCTTGAAAATGGACATAGATAATTCTTGGTTTTTCATTTAACCAGTGATTATGGATAGCCGAAACCTCAAGACCACCTTTTCTTAATTCATCCACTACCTGATTTACCTCTTTTTGCAGCAACGCCATCTCACCCATTACTAACGTTTGACTTTCCACTTTTTTGAAACTTAACTCAAATGCTAAATCAACCATTTCCGGAGATACCTTGTTCCCCATATAGGTCACTTCAAGGTTTTTTCGGGGAATTCTTACCTTGCAAACCCCATCAGCTTTCTCGACCTTTGTTTTAAAGATTTGCTCCAAAACTTTGCAGTCTGTGTTCTGTTTTGCCGAAACATCGGTACTGGGCAATACGATAAAGGCTAATAGTCCAAGTATGATCATTACTTTTTTCATCCCGCACCTCCTCGTAATTAGCCTCCCCATGTTTTTGGGACATATGTAAAAAAGCCTGCAGAATCATCTGCAGGCCTTATCTGCCGCCATCTGGTATAACAATGGGATTAACTTCGCTGCCTCCCTTGCCTCCACCGTTATAATATTGCGGGACTTTTCCGGGCAAAAACAGATCACCAATTTTCACACTATTAACTACATCAATTTCCTTATCGATCAATGGGATAATGACGCTCATCTGGACATGGGTTTTGACATACACTTCTAGGTATGTGTTGTTGATGCCCGTCTCACGAATTTTTGTATCAATATTCGCGACCACATCGCCAATTATTTCAAATCGCACCGGTACCTTTGGACCAAGATTCGAAAACAGGATATTATTTGTAGCCATTCCTATTGGGATTTCATAGATTAAGCCTTTTTGTCGCTGAGATTTATCAACATTAAATTCCTTAAATGCCTCCAAATCTTTTATGTTCCCATCCTCCAGCAGGTTTAAATACCTCTGGACCCTATTCGTTACATCGGCAGTTACACGATTAGATAGCTTGGAATTAAAACTGTAGCCAATTTCGCCAGAGTTGTTGTGGACAATAATTAATTTCTCTACATCAATGTTTTCAATTGCATTTTCAGTTATTGCCTTATTAACCGCCTGGGAGGCAAACTCCCTTGCCTTCGTTTCAGCAATTTTTATCAAGCTTGGCTCAATGTATTTATTGATTAAGTTTAAACTTTGGTAAGATACAAAAACAAACGTAATTATGGTAATTAATAGTACATATTTTAAAGGCAGCGGTCCCTTCTTGCGATAGCGCCTTCTAATCTTCATCCGCAGGCCTCCCTCTGTACAGCCTATTACTTGTATATGCTTAAGTAAATGGGAGTAGTACAGGAGCACCTTTACATGGCATTTGGCAAATAGAGCCAACATGTAACAAATCGATTAATTGTTATGTCAAAATAAGATTAACACTCTTTTATTAAACGGTTTTTTCCCCAAAACTCAATGATTTTTGCAGGCTTAAAATCTCGTTCCGAATCTTTTCAAACCCCTTCATTTCAGGGATTTCTCTCTGCCCCACCGGAATGTTCTGTTCCGCTGACCTCGCCATTGTTTCAAAGGTATAAAGCAGCTGGGCCAGTACATCGTCCGACAAGGCCGCTCGCTTATCGTATTTTAAAGCAGAGTCAAGGTAGTAGCCTAACATTTCAATCGAAAAAATTGCCGGCCACAGAGATTCCAATTGCTTTTTCCTCGCAGCATTTTCTCCTAAAGCTGTAACATAAACAGTCGACAGATTTACCAGGTTTATATGCATTTTTCTGCTTTCCCTGCTTTCATGAAAAGACATGTTCCCATTCCTTTCTGAAAACAGCGCGACCAGGTACTGTCCTTGGCTTCGAATTGTTTTTGCAAGAAAATGATTTAACCTTCCAGAAGCCGCCTTGCGCCCAAATAAGAATACACCGAACAGGCCTATTAGGCTGCCAATGATAATATTCTCGGCCCTGGCTGTTGCAAAAAATGTAAAGTCATGGATGTTTGTGGAATACTCAGCAATCAGCAAAGCTGACGGGGTGATGAATACAACGGCTATGGCATAGTTCCGAACGATGAACATTTCTGTCAAAAAGGTCAGTGCAAAAATAGCGGCCGCCACCATATAGCCATTTTGAATATTCATGAGCAGCAGACTTGCTATGATTAGCCCGGCAATTGTTCCGAAGGTCCGCTGGATCGCTCTGTGATAGGTAGCGATGATTGTTGACCCAAGCATGACAGAACCACATGATAGCGGAATCCAGTATGACCGCTCAACGGGCAGGGCATGAGCCAGGAGAGTGGCAAACAGGAGAACCAGTCCGTATCTCAATGCCGATAAAAAAACAATCGAATTCTTATCAAAAGCACCAAGCAACAGCGTTTTTATTGAAGGCTTGGCAATTTTCACAGTACGGTTGATCTTTTCAATCGGCTCATTTAAAATGGCATCCGCATCATATATTTCGCTGAATAATCCGGCAATCCTTTCATCAGCCCGGTCTGGCTGGAGAATTTTCTCCATGTTTTTCTTCCTCGAACCAATTGCTTCAGCAATCGCGAGCAGCGATTGTCCAACTTCGGCAGGAAGGCTGTTTCCCTCACGCGAAAGCTCCAATAGTTCCAGAAACAAACGATTAGCGTGATCATTCAACAGGTACAAGCGCTTATACAGCTCACTATTCGTCCAAAAAGAATAGCCTGCCAGAAGGATTTCTTCCGCTTCCTTTAAGGCAGCGACCGTTTTGTGCTGTTCCCCGGCTATGCTTTCTTGTCCAGTATTAGCCGCAAAGCCCGCCAACTGGGTATACACCTTTTTAACGGCTGCGGTTTCAGGTCCGTGCGGATTGATAAACCATCCCGCCATGGCGATTAGCCAGGACAAAGTTCCCCCTAAAAATACTAGTCCTCCGCGGATTGGGGCATCGGCCGGAGTTGCGGGGATTCCTGATGCGATAGCAAAGCATAAAACGAAAAAGATTGCCGAAGGTCCAGTAATCCTCAGCGCCCCAAATATAAAAATTCCAACTGCTCCTGTTATCCCCAGCCCAATGGCCATGCCAAGAGGATAAGGAGCCAGCAGAATGCCCAAAGCCATTGACAAGGCAAGTCCCGCCACGATTAAGAAAAGCATTTTGGCACGCTGGGCGTAAGGCTGGTTAAAAACGTATAAATACGCAAATCCACCCATCCCTGCGGCGAGCCCTAATTTCATATGCCCAAATAAAAGCCCTAACAGGATTGGCAGGGATGAAGCCAGGCCTGCGCAAATTGCTTTCCTCCAGGGAAACGGATTTTTTTTGTAAATAAATGCGCTTTGGAATGTTTGCAAAAGTGTGTGGGATGCAGAACTATCCCCTTTTATATCTATTTTTTTCATTTTCTGTCCATCCTGCCCCCTATAGTGCGGCAGGAGCCTCCCTCTTTCAAAAATACTTTCTTATTATACGCTTATTTCTTTTTGAATTCCTTCATGTACTTCCTTGGAACCTTTTCCTGACAAAGCAAGGAAAGCCTTATTTTCACATCAGGACTGTTTGCATTTTTTTAAAAATATCTTAGTTAAAAGGTGGTTGTTAATTTTCGGTGAAGTTGATTGGAACGGAGGGGACTGACTCCGGCGGGATGAAGCGGCACGTGGAGACCCCTCGAAAAGCGAAAGCGCCTTGTTCAGCCCCGACCAGCGCTGGAGGGCCAGAAGGGGAAGTCGTTCTTTGACTTCACATTCGGGACCGAAGCGACCTCGAGGGGCTAGGCGCTGCAGCTGGACAAACAGGCGTCTATGACGCCGAGGAGGCTCCACGGTCCGCCCCGCGGAAAGCATGTCCCCGGAGTGGAAATCACCAATCAAGGATAACAAAGCAAAAAAAAATAAAAAAATTTATTTTTTCTATTATCCCTGACCTGTCAACATTGTAAACGCTATCATGTTAAACGAAAATTCTAACTTGTCAGATAATTGCTATTTTTTGACTTGAAAGTGCTAAAGGATGGGTGTATTATTAACGGAAATCTCAGAAAAGTAAGTTATCACTTTCACGTAATGATATTTCACTATTTGAAAGGACGACTTTTCAGGGAATTACCAACTATTTTAAGACACTGTGAATATATCAAACCTTTTGAATGGTTAAAGAGGAGTGGAAGTTGTTTTGGGCAGTCAGTATATTTTTCTTGGTGGTGAGTTTGTCAGGAAAGAAGATGCGGTCGTTTCAGTATACGACCATGGTTTTCTTTACGGCGATGGAGTTTTCGAGGGAATCCGGGTTTACAGCGGAAATGTTTTCCGTCTGGATGCGCACTTGAAGAGGCTTTACGAATCAGCCCATTCCATCATGTTGGCCATTCCCTATACAGCCGAGGAAATGACCCAAATCATTGTGGAAACGGTACGTAAAAATGAATTATCCAGCGCTTACATACGCGTGGTAGTTTCCAGGGGCATGGGAAACCTGGGGCTTGATCCGGCGTCATGTTCAAAGCCAAGGGTAATCGTGATAGCCGAGCCGCTGTCCCTTTTTCCGAAAGAACTATATGACCGCGGGTTGAAAGTCGGTTCAGTCGCGACAAGGCGGAACCGTCCGGATGTATTGAGCCCACAAATCAAATCCCTTAACTATTTGAACAATATTTTGGTTAAGCTTGAAGCGAACCAGGCAGGCGTTGATGAGGCGCTCATGCTAAATGACGAAGGATATGTAACTGAAGGCTCCGCTGACAACATTTTCATCATCAAGAACGGAGTCATTTATACCCCGCCAGTTTATCTCGGGGCATTGGAAGGCATTACGAGAAACGCCATTATCGACCTTGCCAGGGAAAATGGATATGAAGTCGTTGAACGGCCATTCACCCGGCATGACGTATATGTCGCCGACGAAGTTTTTCTTACCGGCACTGCAGTCGAGGTCATCGCCGTCATTGATGTAGACAGACGGAAGATCGGTGACGGAAAACCGGGGACAATCACGAATCACCTCCTCGAGGAGTTCAGAAAGCTCGTACTGGTGGATGGCGTCCAATGCTACCCGGAGGCCAAACAAAAAGCGGTCGTGGGCTAAGGAGGTCATCATGCGAAGCGATATGATTAAAATAGGGTTCGACAGGGCTCCTCACCGGAGTTTACTGTATGCAACCGGAGTAAAAACAAGCGATCTTGAAAAACCTTTTATCGGAGTTTGCAATTCATATATTGATATTATTCCCGGCCATAAACATCTGAATGTTTTTGCAGAGGTCGTCAAGCAGGCGATTCGGGATGCGGGCGGCGTCCCATTCGAATTCAACACAATCGGCGTCGATGATGGGATTGCGATGGGACACATCGGGATGCGCTATTCGCTCCCAAGCCGTGAAATCATTGCCGACAGCGCGGAAACAGTTATTAACGCCCACTGGTTTGACGGGGTCTTCTATATTCCGAACTGCGACAAGATTACGCCAGGAATGCTGATGGCGGCGGCGAGGACAAACGTCCCTTCTGTTTTCGTCTCGGGCGGACCGATGGAAGCAGGTGTTTCCTCAACAGGCAAGCCGCTTTCCCTCGTTTCCGTTTTCGAAGGCGTCGGTGCCTATAACCAAGGGACGATTACCCAGCAGGAATTGCTGGACATTGAAACAAATGCCTGCCCGACTTGCGGTTCCTGCTCCGGCATGTTCACCGCCAATTCAATGAACTGTCTGATGGAAGTGCTTGGCATGACGGTTCCCGGCAATGGAACCATTGTTGCCACCTCCAACACAAGGCACGAATTGATTAACAGGGCAGCGAAACATTTGATTGATTTGGTCAAAAAAGATATCAAGCCGCGCGACATTATGACGAAGGAAGCTTTTGATAATGCCTTCGCACTCGACATGGCGATGGGCGGCTCAACGAATACGGTCCTGCACACATTGGCCATTGCCCATGAAGCGGGTATCGATTATGACCTTCAGGAGATCAACCGCATTGCAGAGCGCGTTCCTTATCTTTCAAAAATTAGCCCGGCTTCCGATTATTCGATGCAGGATGTCCATAATGCCGGCGGGGTTAGTGCGATTATTCACGAGTTATGCAAAATTGACGGGCTGATTCATAAAGAAGCCCTCACGATTACCGGGGAAACTCTTTATGAAAGTGTAAAGGATGCCGAAATCACCAACGATCAGGTCATCCGAAGAAAAGACAACCCTTATAGCCCGGTTGGCGGTTTGTCCATCCTGTTCGGCAATATCGCCCCTGATGGCGGCGTCATTAAGGTCGGCGCAGTCGATCCTTCAATTAAGAGATTCACCGGGGAAGCAATTGTGTTTGAATCTCAGGAAGAAGCACAGGCGGGAATTGACAACGGAACTGTCAAATCAGGGCACGTCGTCGTCATCCGTTACGAAGGCCCTAAAGGCGGACCGGGAATGCCAGAAATGCTCGCACCAACCGCGGCCATTGCCGGCCGAGGACTTGATAAGGAAGTCGCGCTCCTTACAGACGGCCGCTTTTCAGGGGCGAGCCGCGGCATCTCAGTCGGCCACATCTCCCCTGAAGCAGCCGAGGGCGGACCTATCGCCTTTGTTGAAAGCGGGGACCTCATCATAATTGACCTTGAGGCACGTTCCATCAACCTGATTATTGATGGCGATGTATTGGAGGAAAGGCGAAAAAGCTGGGTGAAACCAGAGCCGAAAATCAAAACCGGCTATCTGGCAAAATACGCTAAGCTTGTCACTTCTGCCAGCACAGGCGGAATCATGAAGTTCTAGAGAATCGTATATCACGAAATCGATGACGGGAATAAAGGAATGAGAGTTCGGTATTCACAGAGAGCCGGGGATGGTGGAAGCCCGGAAATACCGCTTATTCCGACATCCTCCCTGAGTGTTAAGCTGAACGGGCCATCCCAACTAGGCTTAGCCGGGTGTTTTTCAGCACCTGTTACAAAAACGGAGCGGAGCCCTTTTCCGCTTCATGAGGCAGCAGTTGCAAGACTGCTGTGAATCCGGGTGGTACCGAGAAAAGATCAATGCCTTTTCTCCCCGAAAATCCAGCTGTTAACAAAACGGCAGGAGTTTCGCGGGAGAAAAGGCTTTTTTATTTGCTAAAGCATAAAAGCCTGATGTCCCCTGAGTGGAAAAAAGCAAAGAAAAAAATAAGTAAAAACTGGAGGGATTTCAACGTGAAAGTGGAAGCAATGCCGGCCATGGAGCGGGCTGTCACACCAAAAACGGGTGCCGATGTCCTAATTGAATCATTAGTGAGCGAGGGCGTCGATACGATCTTTGGATATCCGGGAGGGGCGGTACTCCCCATTTACGATGCCATCTATCGGGCCAGGGACCAAATTAAACACCTGCTATTCAGGCATGAACAGGGCTCTATCCACGCGGCTGAAGGATATGCCCGCGTGACCGGAAAGCCCGGCGTCGTGATCGCGACATCCGGCCCGGGCGCAACAAACCTTATTACCGGAATCGCGGATGCCATGATGGATTCCCTGCCGCTCGTCATTTTTACAGGCCAGGTCGCGACAGGCGTCATTGGAACCGATGCATTCCAGGAAGCCGACATTATCGGGATTACTACTCCGATTACGAAGCACAACTACCAGGTCCGTTCAATTGCCGAATTGCCAAGGATTATCAAAGAGGCTTTCCATATTGCCACAACAGGCAGGCCAGGCCCGGTTGTCATTGATATGCCCAAGGATATTTCCGCCAATCCTGTCTATTCAAACGAAATGAATACAGCCTTCCACTTGCCGGGATACCAGCCGACAACAAGGCCGAATCCACTCCAAATCAATAAGCTGGCAGATGCCTTATCCAGAGCGAAGCGTCCGGTCATCCTGGCTGGCGCGGGCATTCTGCACGGCAGGGCAACTGTTGAATTGAGGGAACTGGCCGAAAGGCACCAGCTTCCGGTCACGACCACCTTGCTCGGTCTCGGCAGTTTCCCCGGCAATCATGAATTATCTCTTGGAATGGCTGGGATGCACGGTACATACGCCGCGAACATGGCGTTGTATGAATGCGATTTGCTCGTTAACATCGGAGCCCGTTTCGATGACCGCCTGACAGGCAATCTGAAACATTTTGCTCCTAACGCGAAAGTGGCCCATATCGATATTGATCCTGCGGAAATAGGCAAGAACGTTCCGACTAGCATCCCAATCGTCGCCGACGCCCGCGAGGCATTGACGGAAATATTGAAACAAGCATTTGAAGTTACGCATCATGAAGACTGGTTGAAAAAGCTGGCGGAAAACAAGCAGGCATACCCTCTTTGGAACGAAGATTATGGGCAGGCGCTCAGCGCACAGGAGGTCATTCAGGCTGTTTACCGCGCCTCGGGCGGTGAAGCGATTGTGACCACTGATGTCGGCCAGCACCAAATGTGGGCCGCCCAGCATTACACGTTGGATAATCCGGACCATTGGGTTACCTCCGGTGGGCTAGGGACGATGGGCTTCGGCTTCCCGGCTGCGATTGGCGCCCAGCTTGCCGCGCCGGATAAAACCGTCATCGCATTTGTTGGGGACGGCGGATTCCAGATGACACTTCAGGAACTTGGGGTCCTTCAGGAAAAGAACCTTCCTGTCAAGGTCATTATTGTCAACAACGGAGCCCTGGGCATGGTTCGCCAATGGCAAGAGGAATTTTACGACGAACGCTATTCCGAATCCCTCCTCCCTGTCCAGCCCGATTTTGTCAAATTGGCGGATAGCTATTCCATCCGGGGAGTGAAAATCCAAACGAAGGAAGAACTGATGAGGATTTTGCCTGAAGCTTTGGCATATGAGGGTCCTGTTGTCATTGATTGCCGGGTTGTCCTGACGGAAAACGTCTATCCGATGATCGCGCCGGGCAAGGGATTGCATGAAATGATAGGGGTGAAACCATGAGAAGGATCATTACAGCCACCGTGCAAAATAAAAGCGGCGTCCTCAATCGGGTTACAGGCCTCCTACAGCGTCGCCAATTCAATATTGAAAGCATCTCTGTCGGCCAAACCGAAATCGACGGCATTTCAAAAATGACCCTCGTTGTCGATGTGGAAGACAGCCAGAAACTTGAGCAACTTACGAAGCAATTGAATAAACAGATTGATGTTTTAAAAGTTTCAGATATTACGGATAAAGCAATTGTCCTCAGGGAACTTGCCCTAATCCGTGTGGCAAGCAGCGGGCAGCTCCGCCGGGAAATCAAGGAAATCATTGACCCGTTCCGGGCCGCTGTTATCGATGTCAGCAAAGAAAGCCTAGCCATCCAGGTGACCGGAAAGCCAGAAAAAGTTGAAGCACTGATTGATCTCCTCCGTCCGTACGGAATTAAGGAAATTGCCAGGACTGGTGTAACCGCCCTATTGCGCGGGAACCAGCCGCAAGTAACGGAATTTCCCTCTTATTCTTTACAAATATAAACCTACTAATTTTCTTAATCGAAAGGATGAATTAACAATGGCAAAAGTACTTTACAATCAGGATATTTTCGAAGAGGTTTTGAAATCTAAAAAAATCGCGGTCATCGGCTATGGTTCTCAGGGCCATGCCCACGCACTGAACTTGAAGGACAGCGGCTTTGACGTCGTTGTCGGGTTAAGGGAAGGACGTTCCTGGGATAAGGCAGCGGAAGATGGCGTCGCCGTTTGCTCTGTTGCCGAGGCGACTGCCCAGGGGGATGTCGTTATGGTACTCCTTCCGGATGAAAGGCAGACCCAGGTTTATGAAGAAAGCATCAAAGCGAATCTGAAGCCGGGTGCAGCACTTGTTTTTGCTCATGGCTTCAATGTCCATTTCAACCAGATCGTCCCTCCTGCTGATGTGGATGTATTCCTGGTAGCTCCTAAGGGTCCAGGACATCTCGTCCGCCGCACCTATCAGGAAGGCGCCGGCGTCCCTGCCCTTTTCGCGGTCTACCAGGACTACACCGGCCAGGCACGTGAGATTGCCCTTGCCTATGCGAAAGGAATCGGTTCCGCCCGCGCGGGAGTATTGGAGACAACGTTCCAAGAAGAAACCGAGACCGATCTCTTCGGCGAACAGGCCGTCCTTTGCGGCGGGCTGACCAGCCTCGTGAAAGCAGGATTTGAAACATTGACAGAAGCAGGCTACCAGCCAGAACTCGCCTACTTCGAATGCCTGCACGAATTAAAACTGATTGTCGACCTCATGTATGAAGGCGGCCTTGAAAATATGCGCTATTCAATCTCGGATACTGCTCAATGGGGAGATTTCGTTTCCGGTCCACGCGTTGTCAATGACGATACGAAGGCCCGCATGAAGGAAATCCTCCATGACATTCAGACAGGAGCTTTTGCAAAAGGCTGGATTCTTGAGAATCAAGCGAACCGCCCGCAGTTCAATGCCATCAATTCGAAAGAAAATAACCATCCGATCGAGAAAGTTGGCCGCGAGCTCCGCGAGCTGATGCCATTTGTTAAACCAAAGCAGAAAGTATTGTCACGTTAATCACAAGTCCGAGCAGATTAACAAAATTAAAATCCTGGCCCCCTTCCCTGCTATCAAAGGGATTGGGGCCGACAAAAAATGAAGGAAGGGAATTCAAATGGTGCAGAGCATTCACATTTTCGATACGACACTGCGTGATGGAGAGCAATCTCCGGGCGTTAATTTAAATCAGCTGGAGAAGCTGGAGATTGCCAGGCAGCTGGAGAAGTTTGGCGTGAATGTGATGGAGGCCGGTTTTCCCGCTTCTTCACAGGGTGACTTTGATGCAGTCAGGACGATTGCCCGGACAGTCAGGAATGTATCGATTGCCAGCCTGGCGCGGGCTACAAAATCGGATATCGATATTACCTGGGAGGCATTGAAGGAAGCTGAGGCCCCTCGCCTCCATATGTTCCTGGCTACTTCCCCAATCCACATGACGTATAAGCTGAAAAAATCACCTGAACAGGTCATTCAGCTCGCTTCCGAAATGGTCCGTTATGCAAGGGAGAAGTTCCCGGTGGTTGAATGGTCGGCAGAGGATGCATCGCGTTCCGACCTCGGTTTTCTTGCCCAGATCATTGAAAAAGTGATTGATGCCGGAGCGACCGTCATCAATCTTCCAGACACAGTCGGCTATGCGACACCTGAGGAATATGGCCGAATGTTCCGTTATGTGAAAGAGCATGTTCCGAACATTCATAAAGCGGTTCTGTCCGCCCATTGCCACGATGATCTTGGCCTCGCTGTTGCCAATACAATAGCCGCCATTGAAAACGGGGCGACACAGGTGGAAGGAACTATTAATGGAATTGGGGAACGGGCAGGCAACGCCGCTCTTGAAGAGTTCGCTATTGCCCTCGCCATCCGGCGTGACCAATATCCTTATTCAACGAGCCTCAACTTAAAAGAAATCAAGCGCACAAGCGATCTAGTCCGGAAGCTGACTGGCATGACGATTGCTCCAAATAAAGCAGTAGTGGGACAGAATGCTTTTGCCCATGAATCGGGCATTCATCAGGACGGTGTTCTCAAGCACCCGCAAACATACGAAATTATTGATCCATCCATGGTCGGAATTGAATCGAATGAGCTTGTCCTCGGGAAGCATTCCGGACGCCATGCGTTCAAGGATAAAATCCATCAACTTGGATTTTCGCTTGAAGATGAAAAAGCAGATGAAGCTTTTAAGCAATTCAAACTGCTGACTGACCGCAAAAAAGAAGTCACGGACGAAGATTTATTCACGATTTTAACCGATATCCAGACCTCAGTTTCCGATGTGAAGAAGTACGAATTGCTGGCGTACCAGGTGCAGTCAGGTTCCATGAACCTCCCGACAGCAACTATCGCGCTCACAACTCCTGAAGGGATCCGGGTTGAGACAGCTAGAACAGGAAAAGGTCCTGTCGAAGCCCTGTATAACACACTTGAAGCACTTATTAAAGAAGATATCCATCTGGCCAAGTATCAACTGAGCTCTGTCGGCCAGGGCCGGGACGCCTTGGCAGAGGTCCATGTGAAAATGACTGTCAATGATGTCAAGGTAAGCGGGCGCGGCTCCTCGCAAGATGTCCTTGAAGCATCGGCAATCGCCTTTTTGAATGCTGTGAACCGCGTTTTTTACAGCCAGAATACAAAAGTTTTGCAAACTGCCAACAGTTAAAACATTCGAAGCTGCCATCGGTTTATAGTGCAGCTTCCATCCATAAAAACCAAGGAGGCCAATGCCGTGAAAAAACATATTGTCATGCTGCCAGGTGACGGAATTGGAAAAGAAGTAATGGAATCAGCAAAGGCCGTCTTAACGACAATCGCCGAGGAATTCGGCCACTCCTTCAGCTTTGAAAGCCATGATATCGGTGGCGTTGCGATTGACAGACACGGGAATCCCCTTCCCCCTGAAACAGCCGCGGCCTGCAAAAGAGCTGACGCCGTGCTGCTCGGGGCTGTCGGCGGCCCGAAGTGGGACAATAATCCTTCCCACCTCAGGCCGGAACGAGGCCTACTTGGGATTAGGAAGGAACTCGGCCTCTTTGCAAACCTGCGTCCAATAAAAGGTTTTGAAAAACTGCTTCACTCCTCTCCTTTAAAAGAAGAAGTCGTGAAAGGAAGCGACCTTCTTATTGTCAGGGAGCTGACTGGCGGGCTTTATTTCGGTACTCCGAGCGAGCGGCGCGATAACGGCCAGGTCGTTGTCGACACCCTCTTTTACAGCAGGTCTGAGATTGAACGGATTGTCGAGAAGGCTTTCGAATGCGCGCAGCAGCGCCGTAAGCATCTGACTTCTGTCGATAAAGCGAATGTACTTGAATCAAGCAAGCTTTGGCGGGAGATCGTTGAAGAGAAAAAACAGGACTTTCCCGATGTAAAAGTAGAGCATGTGCTGGTTGATGCTGCGGCCATGAAGCTGATTACGAACCCGTCTCAGTTTGATGTCATCGTGACCGAGAACATGTTTGGAGATATTTTAAGCGATGAAGCCTCTGTCCTGACAGGGTCGCTCGGAATGCTTCCTTCTGCCAGCCTGAGGGAAGACGGTTTCGGCCTTTATGAACCGGTCCATGGCTCTGCGCCGGATATCGCGGGGAAAGGAATTGCCAATCCGGTTGCGATGGTTCTTTCCGCAGCTATGATGCTGAGGCATTCCTTCCACTTGGCAGAAGAAGCCGATGTAATCGAAGAAACAGTCGAGTCGATCCTGAATGCGGGATTCCATACCGCTGATTTAAAAACCGAATCCGGCAAAAAGGTTGGGACTGCTGAAATGACGGCACTAATCATCGAATCGATTAAAACAAGAAATACAGCAAACTGCATTATGGATTGCTACGCTTAATGAAGGAGGTTTGACCATGAGTACTGCCAAAACAATCATCGAAAAAATTTGGGATTCTCACGTTGTCCACCAGGAAGAAGGCAGGCCGGATCTCCTCTATATCGACCTGCATCTTGTCCACGAAGTCACCTCGCCGCAGGCATTTGAAGGGCTAAGGATGAATGGACGCCCTGTCCGCAGGCCGGATCTTACTTTTGCGACAATGGACCATAATGTCCCGACGAAAAATCAGTCAGTTATTAAAGATGTAATTTCCAGGAAACAAATCGATACATTAAAGCAAAATTGCAGCGAGTTCAATATTCCGCTCGCGGATATCGCGCATCCCGATAATGGGATTGTTCACGTCATCGGCCCTGAACTCGGGTTAACCCAGCCGGGTAAAACGATTGTTTGCGGAGACAGCCACACTTCCACCCACGGTGCGTTTGGGGCACTTGCCTTCGGGATTGGTACTAGTGAAGTCGAACATGTCCTCGCAACCCAGACCCTTTGGCAGCAGCGCCCGAAGACGCTGAATATCAAAGTAAATGGCAGTCTTGGCTTTGGCGTGACCGCGAAGGACTTGATTTTAGCGATCATCGCGCAAAATGGCGTCCGGTTTGGCACCGGCTATGTAATTGAATATACAGGCGAAGCCATCCGCTCCCTTTCCATGGAAGAAAGAATGACCGTCTGCAATATGTCCATTGAGGCAGGCGCGCGTGCCGGCCTGATTACTCCGGATGAGACGACCTTTAATTATCTTCGCGGAAGAAGATATGCACCACAAGGAGCTGATTTTGACAAAGCGGTTGAAAAGTGGCGCGCGCTTGCGACAGATGAAGGCGCCGTTTATGACCACACGATTGAAATTGATGCTTCGAAAATCGCTCCTCAGGTAACATGGGGAACGAATCCAGGAATGTGCATCCCGGTTGATGCCACGATTCCAACGCCTGAGTCGGCGGCGACGGATAGTGAAAAGCAGGAAATCGAGCGGGCTTTGGAATATATGGGCCTTGAAGGCGGAATGCCGATTTCCTCCGTTACCATTGAGCATGTGTTTATCGGATCGTGCACAAATTCCCGACTAAGCGATTTGCGGCGCGCCGCTTCCGTAATCCAGGGCCGAAGCGTCAAGCCTTCCGTCCGGGCCATTGTTGTGCCTGGGTCAAAGAGCGTGAAGGCTGCCGCTGAACAGGAAGGGCTGGATGCCATTTTCAAAAATGCCGGCTTTGAATGGCGCGATGCCGGCTGCAGTATGTGCCTGGCGATGAACGATGACTTCGTTCCTCCTGGCGAACGCTGTGCCTCAACATCGAACCGGAACTTCGAAGGCCGCCAGGGTACCGGCGCGCGCACACATCTTGTCAGCCCTGAGATGGCGGCAGCGGCTGCAATCGAAGGCCGTTTTGTCGACATCCGTGAATTTGCCGCAATGGAGGTCATGTAAATGGAACCAATTACAGTCCATACTGGTCTTGCTTTTCCGCTTGACCGCAGCAATGTTGACACCGACCAAATCATACCGAAACAGTTTTTGAAAAGGATTGAACGCCAAGGGTTCGGGCAGTTCCTGTTTTACAATTGGCGGTTTGACCATGACGGCAATCCGATTAAGGAATTCCCTCTTCATGATGGAAAATACACTGGCGCCTCGATATTGCTCGCTGGAGATAATTTCGGCTGTGGTTCCTCAAGGGAACATGCGCCATGGGCTTTATTGGATTATGGTTTCAAAATCGTCATCGCGCCAAGTTTTGCCGATATTTTCAAAAACAACTGCGTCAAGAATGGCATCCTGGCGATTGAAATGCCGTATGAAGAACTCCAGCCGCTCATGCAAAAAGCAGAGTCTGGCAATCTTTCTTTAACTGTCGACCTCGGAGCGCAGACCGTCACGGATGCGGATGGGTTTTCCTATCAGTTCGATATCGCCGAGTATTCGAAGGAAATGCTCTACAACGGCCTTGATGATATTGGCATCACCTTATTATATGAAGAAAAAATTACAGAATTTGAGAGCAGGCAGTAGCTACAATATGCAAAACTTATTAAATGAAGGAGCGTGAACCCCTTGGGGATTCTTTAACGACTAACATGATTTCCGATGCAATGGAACAATTGGCAGGTACCGTCTATCGGACACCGCTAACCACATCTACATTCCTGAATGATCTTGCCGGAAAAAACGTCTATTTCAAAATGGAAAATCAGCAGAAGACAGGTGCTTTTAAAATTCGCGGCGCGAGCTATAAAATGTCCCGGCTGACCGGAAAGGAAGCGCAAAAAGGCGTGATTGCCGCTTCTGCTGGCAACCACGCCCAAGGAGTGGCTTTCGCCGCTTCAAAACGAGGAATTGCCGCCACAATCTATATGCCCGAGAATACGCCGGAAGCCAAAATCAAGGCAACGGAATATTACGGAGCGCGGACTGTCATTACCGGCGCTTCCTTCCAGGAAGCATATGAAGCGGCGCTCCTTGAGCAAAAGCGTACGGGCAGCTATTTCCTCCATCCTTTTGACGATTATGATGTGATGGCCGGACAGGCAACGATTGCCGTTGAGATGCTGAAACAGCAGCCTTTTCTCGATACTCTCATCGTTCCGGTGGGAGGCGGCGGACTGATTAGCGGCGTCGCGGTCGCGGCAAAGGAATTGCAGCCAAAGATCCGGATTATCGGCGTCCAGGCGGAAGGGGCAAAGATCGTCCATGATCAATTCCATAACCGCCCTTCCAGCCGGTTTGCCGGAACGATTGCGGAAGGGATTGCCGTCAAGGAGCCGGGCGAGCTGACCATGCCGATCATCCGGCACTATGTAGACGATATGGTTAGCGTCAGCGATCACGACATTGCCAATGCCATTGTTTGCATGCTTGAAAGGAAAAAAACATTAGTCGAAGGGGCTGGAGCCGCGGCCTTTGCCGCCCTCCTCACCCACCGCAGCACGATTCGCTCCAAAAACTGCGGCATCATCGTTAGTGGCGGCAACATGGATGTATCCAGACTAGGGTACATCCAGCAGCTTGCTTATGACGGGCCGATGACTTGTATGGCATGATACGCAGATATCGCAATAAAATATGGAAGGAAGCCAGCTTTTTGAAATAAGTCGGCTTCTTTTTTTTGCCCCCTCTTTCAGTTTTAGTCGGAACGTTTCCTTATCGGAGATATAGGATATATAACATAGTACGAATATGAGCGGAAAGACACAGAATCAAATCTTTTTTGTGTCATTGGGATCTTTTTGCGTGAGGGAGGAATTTCGCCATGGCCTTTTCAAATCTTAACCGGGATAAAATCGTGGAAAGTTTAAAAGAAGAGCTGTTTGATGTATTGATTATTGGCGGTGGTATTACCGGAGCGGGCATTGCTTTGGATGCTACCGCCCGGGGAATGAAAGTAGCGCTTGTGGAAATGCAGGATTTTGCAGCCGGGACATCCAGCCGTTCGACAAAGTTGGTCCACGGGGGCCTCCGCTATTTAAAGCAATTCGAAGTGAAGCTTGTTTCGGAAGTCGGCCATGAACGGTCGATCGTCTATGAAAACGGACCGCACGTGACCAAGCCGGAATGGATGCTCCTCCCTTTTCATAAAGGAGGGACGTTCGGAAAGCTTTCCACCTCCATCGGGCTGAAGGTCTATGATTTTCTCGCCGGGGTAAAGAAAGGCGAGCGCCGGACAATGCTTAGCGCGGATGAGACGCTTGCTAAGGAGCCGCTCATTAAAAAGTCCGGCTTAAAAGGCGGCGGTTATTATGTCGAATACCGCACAGATGATGCCCGGCTGACGATTGAAGTTTTAAAGGAAGCCGTTGAAAACGGGGCGGTGGCCATTAATTATTCGAAAGCCGACAAGTTCATTTATGAGGATGGGCGAATTTGCGGAGTGATTGTGAAGGATCTTTTGACAAACGAAGAATACGAACTCCGGGCAAAAAAAATCGTCAATGCGACCGGACCGTGGGTTGATAAAGTCAGGGAAGTCGATAACTCCCGGACAGGCAAGACGCTGCATTTATCCAAAGGCGTCCATATTGTCATTGATCAGACAGTTTTCCCTCTGAAACAAGCCATCTATTTCGATACTCCAGACGGACGGATGGTATTTGCCATCCCGCGAAACGGCAAAGCGTATGTTGGTACTACTGATACGTTTTACAACGGTGATATCGCAGATCCTGAGATTACGGATGCCGATAAAAACTATCTTCTTGAGGCCATTCACTATATGTTTCCGGAGGTGGTAATTAGCGATAAGGATATTGAATCTAGCTGGGCCGGCTTGAGGCCGCTCATCCATGAGGACGGAAAGGCCCCTTCAGAGATTTCAAGAAAAGATGAGATTTGGGAGTCCCCTACCGGCCTGATTTCGATCGCTGGCGGTAAGCTGACGGGCTACCGCAAAATGGCGGAAACGATCACTGATTTGCTCGCGAAGGAATTATCTGCTGAAGGCGGGCGCAGTTTCCCTCCCTGTACCACCCATATGCTGCCGATTTCCGGCGGGCATGTTGGCGGGGCGGTAAATTTCGCGGAATATGTTGAGAACCAGATTAATAGCGGTATTGAGGCAGGCTTTTCCGAGGAGCAGGCCATGCAGCTCGCTTCCTTTTACGGCTCGAATGTTCCTAAACTATTCGAACTCGTTTCCCGGCATCGGGAAGAAGCAGAGGAATATGGAATCCCACTGGTTCTTTTTGCACAGCTAATATATGCCATTGAATGTGAGATGGCGGTTACTCCAGTGGATTTCTTCAATCGAAGAACGGGAGATTTACTGTTTAATATTGATATAGTACGTGAGTGGAAGCAGCCGGTAACTGCGTACATGGATGATAAATTAGGATGGAGTGAAGAAGAAAAGTCGGCTTATATCATGGGCTTGAACGAAGCACTCGCAGAGGCCGTGGAGCCGGCGCAGTAAATCACGTTGCTGTTGCCTAGTGGCGGCTTTTAGAGAAGTTTTGCATAAAAAGGCGGCAACATCCAACTATCCATGACAGACCATAATTAACAAGACCCTATCGACAGCCGATAGGGTCTTGTTGTTGCTATAACTTATGAATTTCTCCGTCAAACACAGGATCTTCTGTGTTTGGTAAATACCAGAGGGTTTTTAGCGGCAGGTGGTTTTCAGTAAAGAGCTTGTGAAGTTCTTCCATGAATACTCCCCGCGTTTGATCGCATGATGGACTGCTCTGGATGCCCAGTATGCCTTCGATGATATACCCGCTTTTCACATATTCTTTTACCTGTTGTACCACTGGCTCAAGGATTTTCCTGCAGTGTACCCGGTACTCTTTCGTGTCGTATTCCTCATAGGTCATCGGCGGCCGGTCCAATCCAAGGAAGGTAAATTCAGGACATGGCAGCTGCAGGATGCCATACCCCTTTCCGACAATCCATTGCACAGCGGATGGGATTGCCCCCAGCGCCCTCGCTTCCCCATCAATGACGGTGTTTTGGTTAATGATGCAGTGGGAAGTGAGAATAATCCGTTTGCTACGCGGCATCCTTCTTCATTCCTTTATATGTTTTGTTGAAGACTGGCAGTTTAATAATAATCATCATGACAAGGAGGCATGTAACGATTTTATCTACAAAGTTGCCAGTGATCCTTGAAATGAACGTCGAGGCAAAAATGCTTTCCCCCGCGGAGCGAAGCCAAAGGACGACAAGATCCATCCCGCTTCCGTTCAGCCCGCCAAAGACGGCCACAGCAATTGGCGTCCCAATTAGCGGGGCCACAATTGAAAGAATGAACCCCGTCACTAAAGCGGTATACCATTTTGTAAAATCGAATCTCCTCGCGGCGAAGCCCACTACAATCGCGATAGCCACATTGACGAGGCCAAAGAAAATAGCTGTTGGCCCGGTCGTCACGCCCATCACGATGTTTGTCAAAACACCGACAAGTGCTCCCCACCATGGACCAAATAAAACAGCCATCAAAACCGTACCAATAGTATCCAAAAATAAAAGCGGTATTTTCATCCAGGAAACAATTGTCCCAAGCACTACATTCAGAGCAATGCAGAGCGCACCAAATGTAACCATCGTTGTTCTTCCGGTATTCATCCGTCTTCCTCCTAATAACCGTTCTACTCTGATTTTACTGCCCGCGGAAATATTTAGCAGAAGATTATTCTGATGCAAACCGCTTCAATCCATAGAGAAAATCGATAGGATGGGTTTGAAGGATAATTCATATTTTTCATTCCACCCCTTTCGCTTTTTGGCAAAAATGGATTATACTTGATTAACCATAGCTACAAAAAAGGAGATTATCTTATGGAAGAGAACAAGAACACTGAAGAGCCCAAGAAAATCAGCCTCCAGGAAGCCATGAAGCAGCAGCTGGCAAACAAGAAAAACCAGGCAGCGGCGGGTGCCAAAGGCAAAGGTGCCGGTGACACATCCACAAAGAAGATGAAAAGCCAATTGACAAAGAAGCCAAGCAATACCCGCCGGAAAATGGGTACCTAATGGACGGACAGAATCGAAAAGACCTTTCCCCCGGCATGACAGTTGATATCGTCTTAAAAGCGGATCAGCGGACCGGGAAGCTAACCAGAGGAATAGTCAAAGATATCCTCACCAAATCCGGCACCCATCCCCACGGCATCAAAGTCAGGCTGACCGATGGACAGGTTGGCAGGGTAAAACAGATTCATCAATAGTAATAAAGGAGTTGCCGCATATTCCGGCAACTCCTTTTTGTTTTGTTCGTTGAGTATGCGTCTATTCGACCGTATAGGTGATTTTTCCTTGTTGCGGTCGTTGAGAACAATTCTATTCGACCGTACAGCCGACTTTTTCTGGCTACGGTCGTTGAGAACAATTCTATTCGACCGCACAGTTGGTTTTTCTTCGCTGCGGTCGTTGAGAACACTTCTATTCGACCGCACATTCAATTTTTCTTCGCTGCGGGCGTTTAGAACGATCCTATTCGACCGCACATTCAATTTTTCTTCGCTGCGGGCGTTTAGAACGATCCTATTCGACCGCACAGCCGACTTTTTCTGGCTACGGTCGTTGAGAACGATCCTATTCGACCGTACCGCAGATTTTTCCTTGCTACGGGCGTTGAGAACAATTCTATTCGACCGTACCGTTAATTTCCCCCTCCTGCGGACGTTGAGTTAATGGAAAAGTGTTTCCCGAAGTCGTTCAGCATCCTCTTCTGGCAAAATCCCCATGCGTTTTTCTTCTTGGTCTATGATCATCGCCTTAACTCCATCATGTTCAACCAAATACTTCTTAAGCCGCTCGAAAAAAAGAAACCACTTTATCGTGGTTTCCCAAAAATCATACCGGCTGCACTTCAGCTTCGACAAGCGATTTCTTTTCCCAAACCCTGCTTTTCCAGCGGAAATACATGACGATTCCTCTGAACCACTCATCGGCGATAAAGGCAATCCAGATGCCGACCAGGCCATAGCCCATTGTTATTCCGAGGAAGTAGCCAAGCGGCACGCCTATTCCCCACATTGAAACAAATGCCATTTTCACAGGGAAGTTCGCGTCACCGGCTGCCCTTAAAGCAGCAATGATGACGATATTCAGTGTCCTGCCGGGTTCGAGGATAATTCCGAGCAAAAGAAGCTTTGCTCCCACACTGATTATTTCCTGGTTATCTGTGAAAATATCAAGCAAATTCTCGCGGAACAGAACCAGCGGGATCACGACAATAATGGTCATAATCAGGCTCAGCTTTACACTTTTCAAAAGACGGTGGTATGCCCCGTCATAATCGCCCGCGCCTACCTTATAGCCAACGAGAATTTGAGTCCCCTGGCCGAGCGCAATCGCAAAAAGCATCATGAATGCCATCACATTCCAAGTGTAAACCCTTGTAGTCAGTGCCATTGCCCCT
Organism: Bacillus sp. B-jedd; assembly: GCF_000821085.1. GTDB lineage: Bacteria > Bacillota > Bacilli > Bacillales > Cytobacillaceae > Bacillus_D. The sequence continues at coordinate 606,227 of NZ_CCXR01000001.1, read as the reverse complement.
ATCATCGCAATGATGGCTGTCATCGCCATCTGGCTCGTGTTGTATACGAGATTTTCTCCAGCTGACGGAATACCGATTTTAAGAATTTTTTTAATAAATACCGGATTGAAGCTTGTGTAGTCTTCCTTTTTAATTCTCACTGGAAGGCGCTTATACAATAACCAGAAAATCATTGCAACCGCAATAGCGCGGCTGGCGGCTGTAGATAAGGCAACTCCCTGGATGCCCATCTGCGGCATTCCGAACAATCCATAAATTAATATGCTGTTGCCGGCGAGGTGAATGATGTTCATGAAAATTGAAATCATCATTGCTTCTTTTGAAAAGCCGTTTGCCCGCAAAATAGACGATGCCGTTACAAGGAGGGCTTGTGAAAACAGCGTTGCCCCTACAATCGTCAAATACTGTCCGGCAAGTCTGTGAATCTCGGGGGTAAGGTCGAACAGATTGAGGAACTGCCCCTTGAACAGGACAACCAGCGCGCTGATCGCAATCCCGAAAATAAGATTAAGGGAAATCGAGATTCCTGAGATCCTTCGCGCATCGTTCAGCAGCCCCGCCCCAAGATTTTGCGAAACAAGCACGGTTGTCCCTGTAGCGACAAAACCGAAAATTAGGATTGTGAAAAAGATCAGCTGATTGGCCACCCCTACAGCGGCGACGGCGTCATCCGAAACATAGGAAAGCATAAAGGTATCCGTGCTCCCCATCAGCATATGTAAAAAGGACTCAATGAAAATTGGCCATGTTAAAGCGAATAGACTGGGTTCTATGAAGCTATTTTTCTTTACTGCCTGCATACGTTGTTCCACCTTCTTCAAATATAGGACGCCTCTTTAACGGGCTGTCCAAATAACTAACTTTTTAACTCTAGTGTATTTCCTGGCTTATGTCCATGCTTTTTTGCAAGATTGCCTTTCTTTTGGCAAAAAGTATCCGTGGCCACAATCCCTTTGAGTTTCTCCAAACATTTTTAATTCTCTAAAGAGCATATGACCAATAACAGCCCCTTAGGATGGGCTCATTCAAAAAAGCATCCTAAAGGGCTGTTTGTTAGTTAACGAGGGTTGTTTCGTATTGTACCTTATGAAGGTTGGCAAAAATTCCGCCCGCTTCGATTAATTCCTCATGGCTTCCCTCTTCGGCAATCCCGTCCTCGGTGACAACGACAATCCTGTCAGCATTCCGGATGGTAGCCAGCCTGTGGGCAATAACAAGTGTTGTCCTGTTTTTGGACAGTTCAGCGAGCGCTTCCTGGATGATACGTTCTGTTTCCGTATCAAGAGCGGATGTTGCTTCATCCAGAATAAGAATTGGCGGGTTTTTCAGGAACATTCTTGCAATCGCGATCCTCTGCTTCTGCCCGCCGGAAAGCTTTAGTCCGCGTTCGCCGATCTGGGTATCATAGCCAGCCGGAAGGGAAGCAATAAAGTCTTCGAGGTGAGCGCGCTTTGCCGCGATCTCAATTTCCTCCTGGGTAGCACCAAGCAACCCATAGGCAATATTCTCCCGCAGCGTCCCGGTGAACAGGAACACATCCTGCTGGACAATCCCGATTTGCTGGCGAAGCGATTTCTTGGTCATGTCGCGGATATCGACGCCATCAATAAAGATTCCACCTTCATTCACATCATAGAAACGGGGAATGAGTGAGCAGATGGTTGTTTTACCCGCGCCGGAAGGACCGACAAAAGCAACCGTCTCCCCGTGATGGATGTCCAAATCAATTCCTTTTAAGACAGGTTTATGCTCATCGTAACTGAACGTCACGTCCCGGAAAGCAATATCGCCTTTCAGATGGGAAACATTTACAGCAGTCGACCTGTCAACGACGTCCGGGTGCTGGTCCATCAGCTCCGTAAATCGCTTGAAGCCGGCCATCCCTTTTGGATAGAGTTCAAGGATCGCGCTGATTTTATCTATTGGTTTGAAAAGGACATTGACGTAAAGGACAAATCCAACCATGGCTCCATAGCTGAGACTCCCTGTAAAATTGAGCCATGCGCCATATACTAGGACGACCAGGATCATCAGCCTCGTCGACATATACATACCAGACGAACTAAAAGACATAACTTTATAGGCAGCCAATTTTGCGCGGCGGAACTTGCGGTTGTTCTTTGTGAACCGTTCGATTTCAAACTCTTCATTCGTAAACGACTGGACAACCCGGATTCCCGCGACGCTATCCTCTACCCTGGCGTTTACATCAGCGATATCGCTGTACATGTTCTTCCAGGCCGCATTCATTTTCCGGTTGGCAAAAGAAATCAGCCAGATTAGGAACGGGGCAATAATCATCGCCGTAAGGGCCAGTTTCACATTGATGGTGAGCATAATCCAGAACGCCCCGACAAATGTCATCACGGCAATGAACAAATCCTCGGGTCCATGATGGGCGAGTTCCCCCAGGTCGAATAAATCATTGGTGATCCGGCTCATGATATGGCCGGTTTTCGTGTTGTCAAAAAAGCGGAAGGATTGCTTCTGGACATGCTCGAAAAGCTCCTGCCTCATGTCGGTTTCAATATTAATTCCGAGCTTATGGCCCCAATAGTTGACGATGAACTGGAGCAGCGTACTCACTATATATAATAGAAGAAGTCCGATACTTACCCCGACGATTGCATTCCAATTTCCGCTTGGCAGCAGCTTATCGATAAACCATTGGACGGCGAGCGGAAAGGCAAGTTCGAGTGCGGCAACAATGACCGCGCTAGTGAAGTCGATCATGAATAGCCTTCGATGAGGCCTGTAATAAGTAAAAAAACGCCGAATCATTCTGTATATCCCCCCATGTTCTTCCTGTGATTATATGCCAAAGCCGGGAGAATCTACAACAGAAAAATCCCAATTTTCGATTATTTTTTCGGGAGCCAAAATAATCTCTCTGCAAAATAAAAAAGGGAGCGGCTTAACCGCTCCCGGGTTGGGCTTAGAGAAGCCTTCTCTGTTATCGTTCGGATGCTTTTCTTACCCGATTGGGCTTAGAGAAGCCTTCTCTGTTACCGTTCGAATGCTTTTCTTACCCGATTGGGCTTAGAGACGGCTTCTCTGTTACCGTTCGACTGCTTTTCCTACAGGGTTGGGCTTAGAGACGGCTTCTCTGTTACCGTCCGACTGCTTTTCCTACCGAGTTGGGCTTAGAGACGACTTCTCTGTTACCGTCCGACTGCTTTTCCCACCCGATTGGGCCTAGAGAAGCCTTCTCTGTTACTGTTCGACTGCTTTTCCTACCGGGTTGGGCTTAGAGACGGCTTCTCTGTTACTGTTCGACTGCTTTTTCAGCTCCTGTTCACTTTAGTAATCAATTTGCCGCAAATATAATAGGATCTCGTTTTCGTTCGTTTTTTTATATTTATATTTTCGTAGCTGGCTTTCGAGTTTCTTTTGCGTTTCTTCAGTCTTGCTGAAGAAATTAAATAATTGATACAACGCTTCACCTAATATATTTACTAATCCTGCAGATCCCAGTTCCATCCCCATTGTCTCTGCTTCGGAAAGCGTGGCCTGGAGTAATTTCTTAAGTTCTTTTTGATATTCTCCTTTGATTAAAATGTATGATTCTTTGTTTTCTAGAGCTGTTAGTAAGTCTTCAGCGTTATATACTTCAAAGTAGGGATTTTCCTTCTCCAGCTTAATTAATTCTTCAAGGACTTCCCCTTCACTTTTTCCAAGGGTTTTTGCTATTGCCTGGATGGTTTTTACCGAGTAGCTTTCTACCTTCTTTTTGTTGATACTCGCAAGCATTTGCTGGCTCAGACCGGATACTTTATAAACGTCATACCTTTTCTTGCCGTTTTTTCGCAAATAAATATCCAATAAGCTCATTTAATTCCCCACCCTTCCATTTTAGTAAAATTGTATTTACTAAAATATATTTTACTACCTTTAGTTTAACAAATATATCCATCGGAGTAAATATTTATTTTTTGAGGGAGGGTTTTTTCTTTTCAAAAGTAATCGATAAATTCAATACAATAAAGACGATACCTTCATGATGACTGCGCAAACAGCCAATCAAGGTACCGTCTTCATCGGATAGATTATTTACTTCAAAAATAAAACTATATTTCTCCTGCTACTACTTTCCCTTTAAAGAATACGGCTTCGCGCCTTGGTGTCCTTGCGGCTGCTTCAGCCGATGAGGATGCATTGACAAGCGTCAGGGTTGCGTCGTCTCCGACGAGCGGCCAGGCAACTTCTCCATCTGCGGTGAGTGAAGTCGGTCCGCCGGATGCCCATTTGATGGACTGTGATAGGGACCATTCGTCGCTCTTCCTGAACAATTCCCCGTAACGTGTTAGCTTCTCGAGCAAATCTCCGTTCCCGAACGGGCTCCATGAGTCATAGAAACCGTCGCAGCCAAGGAATACTTTGACACCCTTCCGGTCCAAAAGCTCGATCGGCGGCAGGGTTTTCGTGATAGGAATCGTGGACATGATGGACATGCCAGTGGCGCTTAATTTTTCAGCAATCGCTTCCTGCTGAGGGATTGGAACTTCACCAAGGCCGAATGCATGGCTGACGGCAACGCGATTATACCATTTCGCATCTTCCACCATTTCGGCTAGTTTATCGACCGTATAGTAGCCGACAAATCCCCCATCATGAAGATGGATGTCTATCCCAGCATCAAATTCAGCCGCAAGATTCATGACTTCGTATAGTGAGCCTTCGATATTGTTGTCAATTCCAGCCGGGTCAAGGCCGCCGACTAAGTGGGCGCCTGAACGCATCGCTTCTTTCATCAGAGGAATGACATGCTCCCTCATCAGGCCGTGCTGCGGAAAGGCGACAATTTCATAAGTCAATTTATCAGAATAAGCCTCAAGTGCCGCTTTAACGCCCTCAAGGTTTTTCAGGCCAATATACGGATCGATATTGACATGGGTCCTGATATGGGTAGAACCGTTTGCGAGGAGAAGTTCGATCATACTGCTGGCGCGCTGCTGGGCTGTAGGTGCAAGCTCCTCCAGCTCCATCGCTTCATATTTCAGGCGCTCCTCAAGATTTTTAACCGGAATGCAAGATTTCCAATCTAGCGACAGATACGTTTTGTCGAGATGATTATGCATTTCCCTAAAAGTCGGCAATGCCAGGTATCCTTTCGCATCAACCGTTTCTTCCCCGGCAGGGATTACAAAATCGGCACTATGCTTTTCAAGAATTCTTCCGTCTTCGATTTTCAGATTGAAAAGATCTGTCTCGGTAGCAACAACTGCTTCAGCTTCGTTTTTTATATAACCCGTTTCTAAACGGACATTTCTTAACCAATATGCTTTAGTCATTCCAAATCCCCCCTTTATAAACCAGCCGATTCCGGATTCAGCTTGCTGGTGACTTTTTTCCCTTTAAAATATAAAGACTGAACCGTTGATCTTCGGGCGATCGCCTGTGCGGAGCATGTTGCGTCCACGAGCATCATTGTCGCTTCGTCGCCAACCTTCGGCCATACCTGCTCTCCCGCTTCATTGAGCGGAGTCACGCCGCCGGTTCCATATTTCAGGGCTGATGCAAGCCCGCCTTCATCCATCAATCTGAACCGCTCTGCCAGGATGCTGAGTTTCTGGATTGTGTTACCCGTTCCGAAAGGCGACCAGTGGTCTGTAATGCTGTCATGTCCAACAGAAATGCCAATTCCCAGTTTATCAAGCGCGGGGATCGGAAGTGTCGGACGGTTGATTGGGATAGTAGTGGTGACATCAATTTCCTGTTCCCTCAAAATTTCAGCCATTTCTACAATCTCTTCACCGTTCAAATCTCCAAGCGCGATTCCGTGGCTGATTGTCGCCCTGCCTTTAAGGCCCGCTTCTTTCGTGTAATGGGCCATCCGCTTGAAAGTAAAAGCGCCAAGGCTGTTCGGATCATGAAGGTGGATATCGACGCCTTTATTATTTTCAACAGCAATGTCGTATATCGTATACAATGATTTTTCAATATTGCGGTCCACTGTTGCCGGATCAACTCCGCCAACGAGTGTCGCGCCATTTTTCATTGCATCGCGGATTAGCTGGACTGAATCACTTTTTAACAAACCGTGCTGCGGGAATGCAACAATTTCATAGGTGAGGACATCCTCATATTTAGCAAGGGCATTCACCGTCGCCTCAAGATTCTTCAGGCCGATGACCGGATCGACATTGCAATGCGTCCGAATATGGGTATGGCCATTTTTCAAATATAGTTCAATCATCTTTTCGGCCCGTTCCTGGGCTGTCGGCAGA